>NZ_JBNYXW010000008.1:0-283856 GCF_051380875.1 Janthinobacterium woesei | reverse complement strand
CCCAGCTCCATGCTGAATGAAACAACTGTAAACCTCGCTTCCGCACCGGACCGGTTTCAGGTGATAAACCGGCCAAGATAGTTGTCGTCTACCGGCCAAGATAATTGTCGCTCACCACATCGGCTTGCCTGCGCCGCTGCGCATGATGTTGAAGGAAGAACAGAAGTATTATCTGCGCATGCATCGGCAGCGCTTTGCATTTTGTTCGACGTCGCCCGTTTAAGCAGTGACCGCTGCGCGGTACCATATTCGCAGATGCTTTGACTGAGCGTCGCCGGCGCAGGCGCTTTTTACGCCTTTTCTCTCAGATATAGATAATTCCTATCTCCATCATCACAACATACAATTGGATTGATATGCTGCAACGCGGCATCATGGTCTTGTCTCCTCTATCTCCTCCAAGGAAATAGATTCAGCCCGCTCCCGTAGCGGGCTTTTTTTTGCCCTGCCCTGCCGTACTGTGATCACAAGGGATAGCGGTCCGCCTGACGGGCCATTTCAATAAATGATTGCTGGTAGTCAATGCCGCGGTCTGTCTCGCGCACGCCCAGGTAGATGTGTTTCTGGATGCCGTCCGTGCCCAGGCGCAAGGTGCGCAGCTGCAAGTGCGGCGCGTAATCAGTCACCAGCCATTTCGGCAGGGCCGTGACGCCGCGCCCGCTGGCCACCATTTGCAGCATGATGTCCGTCGTCTCGATGGTCTTGTGCTTGCGTGGCAGGCAGCGCGCCGGCAGCAGGAATTGATTATAAATATCCAGGCGCTCGACGGGCACGGGATAGGTGATCAGCGTTTCCTCGGCCAGTTGCTCCGCCGTAATGGCTTCCTGTCCCGCCAGCCGGTGCTGGCTGTTGACCACCAGCACTTGCTCGTAGGCAAATACCGGCTCGAAATGCAGGGCCGGGCGCGGCAGCGGGTCGGGCGTGACCAGCATGTCGATCTCGTAATTGATCAGGGCGCCGATGCCGCCAAACTGGAATTTTTGCTTCACGTCCACATCCACGTCGGGCCAGCGCCCAAGATAGCCAGAGACGATGCGCAGCAGCCACTGGTAGCAAGGGTGGCACTCCATGCCGATGCGCAGCACGCCGCGCTGACCATCGCGGTACTGCTCCAGTACGCTTTCTGCATTTTCCAGCTGGGGCAGCACGCGGTTCGCCACCGACAGCAGAAATTGCCCCGCTTGCGTCAGCCGCAGCCTGCGCCCCTCGCGCAGCCACACGGCCGTGCCCATTTGCTGCTCCAGCTTCTTGACTGTATGGCTGAGCGCGGGTTGCGTCAGGAACAGGGCTTCGGCGGCCGCCGTCAGCGAGCCCAGGCGGTCGACTTCGCGCAATACGGCCAGGTGGATACGTTCGAGCATGAGTTCACATGAATATTAATAATGGATACATCAAATTTTACCATTATTTTTTATGGGTGGAAGTCACTATGATGTGGCCATACTTAACAAGGAGGCAGCGTATGACCATCACTACACACAATCTGGGCTACCCGCGCATCGGCGCCAAACGCGAACTGAAATTCGCCCTGGAAGAGTACTGGAAGGGCAACAGCCCGCTGGCAGCGCTGGAAGGCCACGGCGCCGAATTGCGCCAGCGCCACTGGCAAGACCAGGCCGCGCTGGACCTGGTGCCCGTCGGAGACTTTTCCTTCTACGACCAGGTGCTGGACCTGAGTTTTACGCTGGGCAACCTGCCGCAGCGCGTGCGCGGCCTGGGTGGCGCGGCGCTGGACAATTATTTCCGCGTCGCCCGTGGCCGCTCGGCCAGCGACAGCGATTGCAGCTGCGTCCACGCCGGCGAAATGACCAAGTGGTTCGACACCAACTATCACTATATCGTGCCGGAATTTGCGGCCGACACGCAATTCAAGCTCGACAGCTCGCGTCTGTTGCAGCAACTGGCGCAAGCGCGCCAGTTGGGCGTGAAAGCCAAGCCCGTGCTGATCGGCCCTGTCACTTACTTGTGGTTGGGCAAGGCCAAGGACGATTCCGACAAGCTGGCGCTGCTGCAAGGCTTGCTGCCCGTCTACGTGCAACTGCTGCAGGAACTGGCCGACCAGGGCGTGGAGTGGGTGCAGATCGACGAGCCGATCCTGGTGACCGAACTCGACAGCGCCTGGCAGCAAGCGCTGGTCACCGCCTACGCTGCCTTGAGTAAAGTCAATAAACTCAATAACGTCAAATTGCTGCTGGCCACGTATTTCGGCAAGCTGCAAGGCAACCTGGCGCTGGCCTGCAAGCTGCCCGTGCAAGGCTTGCATCTCGATGCGGTCAATGCCCGCGATGAAGTGGGGCAAGTCATTGCGCAATTGCCAGCGGCCAGCGTGCTGTCCCTGGGCGTGGTGAACGGCCGCAATATCTGGAAGACGGACCTGACGGCAGTGCTGGAGTGGCTCGAACCCGTACACGCGAGCCTGCAATCGCGGCTGTGGATTGCGCCGTCGTGTTCCTTGCTGCACGTGCCCGTCGACTTGAACAGCGAGCAAAAACTGGACGCCGATATCAAGTCCTGGCTGGCTTTTGCGCGTCAGAAACTGGATGAAGTGCAAACTATCGCTGGCGCGCTGAACCAGGGCCGCGCCTCCGTGCAAGCGGCGCTGGACGCCAATCACGCCGCCGTCGAGGCGCGCCGCCAGTCGCCGCGCGTGCATAATCCCGACGTGAAAGCGGCCGTGGCCCGCATCGACGCCAGCCTGGGCCAGCGCGCCAGCGGCTATGCCGAGCGTGCCGCCAAGCAAGCTGCGCTGCTCAAGCTGCCGCTGTATCCGACGACGACCATCGGCTCGTTCCCGCAAACGGTGGAAATCCGCCAGGCGCGCAGCCAGTTCCGCAGCGGCCAGCTGGACGCAGCGCGCTATAAAAAGCTGATGCAGGCGGAAATCGCCCATTGCGTGAAGGAACAGGAAACGCTGGGCCTGGACGTGTTCGTGCACGGCGAAGCGGAACGCAATGACATGGTGGAATATTTCGGCGAACAGCTCGATGGCTACGCCTTCAGCCAGTTTGGCTGGGTGCAATCGTACGGTTCGCGCTGCGTCAAGCCGCCCATTTTGTTCGGCGACATCAGCCGCCCGCGCGCCATGACGGTCGAGTGGAGCACCTATGCCCAGTCGCTGACGGACAAGCCGATGAAAGGCATGCTGACGGGCCCCGTCACCATCCTGAACTGGTCGTTCGTGCGCGACGACCAGCCACGCTCCGTGTCGTGCTACCAGCTGGCGCTGGCCATCCGCGCCGAAGTGCAGGACCTGGAACAGGCCGGCATCCGCGTGATCCAGATCGACGAAGCGGCGCTGCGCGAAGGCTTGCCGCTGCGCAAGTCGCAATGGGCCGACTACCTGCGCTGGGCCGTGGAATCGTTCCGTATCACGGCCAATGGCGTGGCCGACGAGACGCAAATCCACACGCACATGTGCTATTCGGAGTTCAACGACATCATCGCGCAGATCGCCGACATGGATGCTGACGTCATTACGATCGAAACCTCGCGTTCCGACATGGAATTGCTGGACGCCTTCGACGACTTCAAATATCCGAACGAAATCGGCCCTGGCGTCTACGATATCCATTCGCCCAACATTCCTGGCCAGGAACAAATGGTGAAACTGATGCGCAAGGCGGCCGAGCGCATTCCCGCGCAGCGCCTGTGGGTCAACCCCGATTGCGGCTTGAAGACGCGTGGCTGGAAAGAAGTGATTCCTGCGCTGGCCAACATGGTGGCGGCGGCCAAAACCCTGCGCGGCGAGACGCTGGCATAAGGTCAGGCAGGGGCAGGGGAGGCAGATATAGATGAAACATATTTCTATCATCACAACATACAATTAGATTGTTATGCTGCGATGCGGCATCATGCATCTGTCTCCTCTACTTCCTCACAGGAATTAGATTCAGCCCGCTCCCGTAGCGGGCTTTTTTTTGCTCGGTTTTTAGCATGCCATACCCCGCACGCTTGCTTGTCATCCAGGCATCGTCTTGCTTTTGTGCATGCTAAACTGGGCCTTCTCCCGAATGAGGTTGCCCTGATGATTGAACTGTTTCGCCATACCCTGGAGTCCTCGCCGATCCTGGCCCTGTTCCTCGTCATCGGCGCCGGTTATGCCGTGGGACGCATCAGCGTGTTCGGTTTTTCGCTGGGCGTGGGCGGCGTGCTGTTCGCCGGGCTGGCGCTGGGGGCGTTTGCCCCTGGCTCCGTGCCGCCGCCGATGGTCGGTTCCATCGGTTTGCTGCTATTCCTGTATGGCATCGGCGTGCAGTACGGCGTGCAGTTTTTCGCCGGCTTGCGCGGTGCGGGGCAGAAACACAATCTGATCGCCTTCGTCGCCGTCATGGGCGGCCTGGCTGTGTCTGTCTGGGGCGGGCAGTGGATCGACATTTCCCTGCGCATGGCCAGCGGCGTGTTTGCCGGCGCCATGACCAGCACGGCGGCCTTGCAGGCGGCGCTGGAAGCATCGCACGGCAATGGCGACGCGGCCGTCGGCTACGCCGTGGCGTATCCGTTTGGCGTGGTGGGCCCCATGCTGGGCCTGTACCTGGCTGGGCGCATACTAAAACCCGTGCTGACGCCGCCGCCCGCACCCATCATTGTTTCTGAAATTACCATCGATACAGCGAAACTGGCGGGCGCCGCCCTGTCGGAACTGGCCAACGGCCCGCTGGCGGGCGTGCAAGTGATCGGCGTGCGCCAGGGCCACCAGAACCGCTTGCCCGATCCCTCCATGGTGATCGGCGTGGGCGATGCCTTGATGGTGTCGGGCACGCTCGAAGGCGTGGAAGCGGCGCGCACGGCGCTGGGTCACCTGGACCCGGGCCGTTTGATGAAGGACCGCAGCGATTTCGACGGCAACGAAGTATTCGTGTCGGACGCGGAAATCGTCGGCGTGCCGCTGGGCGAACTGAACCTGTCGAAAGACTTCCCCCTGCAAATCGCGTTTATTCGCCGTGGCGACGCCATGATCTTGCCCCACCCATATTTGACGCTGGAGTTTGGCGACCGGGTGATGGCCATTGCACCGGCGAAACACACGGCCGATGTGCGCAAGCTGTTCGGCAATTCCATCACGGCCACGGCCGAGTTCAGCTATGTCTCGCTGGGCATGGGCATGGTGCTGGGCGTGCTGCTGGGCCTGGTACCGATACCCTTGCCGTGGATCGGCTCGTTCAGCCTGGGCCTGGCCGGCGGCCCGCTGGTGATGGCGCTGATCCTGGGCCGTCTGGGCCGCATCGGCAAGGTCAGCTGGCGCTTGCCGCTGTCGGCCAACCTGGTCATGCGCAACTATGGCTTGACGATTTTCCTCGCTTCCGTCGGCATGGCGTCCGGCTTGCCGTTCGTGCAGCAAGTGGGCGCCGATGGCTTGCCCATGCTGGCGCTGGGCGCGGTCACGGTGCTGGTGGTGGTGGCGCTGGTGGTGATTTTGGGCAAGGTTTTCCTGCGCCTGCCGTTTCCCGAGTTGCTGGGTATCGCTGCCGGTGCCACAGGCAACCCGGCCGTGCTGGTGTTCGCCAACCGCTTGGCCAAGTCTGATCGGCCCAATTTGGGCTACGCCATGATTTTCCCCAGCATGACCATCGTCAAGATTGTCGCCGTGCAAGTGCTGTTGCACTTGTATGACTGATTTCGGCCCGGAGCGGCCATTCGCCGGACAACGGCTCAAGCCGCGAGAGCGGATGTGTAATCTTGCATTATAGACATAAACGTCTTCAACATGTTGACGACGACGGCGAGCAACCGGCCATTACCGGAAGTTTGCAAATCGGTTTGGAGCGATCATAAATCGTCTGCCGTACATTAAGTATCAGACTCGGGTTAAGAACAGCAACCTTCCGCCGTTTGGCCAAAGCGTACACCCTAAGACAAGCTAACGGTGTGGAGCGCTTCAACTTTCATGTCGGGCATGTCTTGGACGTTCAACATATTGATCAGGCCTTCCAAGGCGAGAGATCGCTGGCCCCGCCATACAAGATGGGTTCGATTCGTAGAAATCCGTGTGGGCAGAGGGTGCTGATTCACTTTTCCTGCCGCCTGTAGGCCTAACAAAACAGACTTGGGTACAATCGCAAAGCCGGTCCCGGCGGCCACACAGGCAATCATGCCTTGGTATGATGCAAATTCAAGAGCGCGTTCCGGCATCACATTGTCACTACCCAGCCAGTCTTCGAGGCGCTTTCGATAAGAACAGCCATGGGCGAAGGCGATCATCGTACTGCCCCCAAGATCCCTGGCTGTGTGAACCGCTCCGATTTCCTTGGGGGTAATCAGGACCAACTCCTCACGGAAGACAGGTACCGACTCAAGTTCTGATGCGGTAAATGGCTCGGACACGAAAGCGGCCTCAATCTCGAAATTCGTAACCCGTTTGATGAGAGCGCCCGTAGTCCCGGTGACGAGTTCCACGATCACACTGGGATTTTCGGCGTGGTATCGGGAAAGAATCGGCGCCAAGCGACTTCCCGCCGTGCTTTCCAGAGAGCCGAGGCGGAACGTTCCCTGAGGTTTACCAGTGCGCAACTCATTGACCGCTTCGTCAGCCAGACGCAGCAGCCGCACCGAATAGTTCAAGAGTATCTGGCCTTCCGCCGAAAGAGCAAGCGTACGCCCCTTTCGGCGGAATAAGCGTACGTCGAGGTATTCCTCCAGTTGTCGGATACGAGTCGTTACATTCGACGGCACACGGTGCAGTTTTTCCGCTGCCCGAACCACGCCCCCTTCCTCCACGACAGCTCGGAAGATGGCCAAGGATTCCAAATTGATAGTTCTCATAATGAGAAGTATAGTCCAATTTTATTCATTATTAAGAAACGGAAAACTGGGCTTTAATGACGCCCATGACAACTCCAATACTTTCGACGTCCATGACCACTCCAGAACTTTCGCCCGGCGCCAGTTCCGGGCGCGTTGCCGTGACAGTTTGTACGGCTGCAATGATCTCCCTGGCCATTGCCATGGGAGTGGGACGTTTTGCCTTCACCCCACTTTTTCCATTGATGGTACGGGACGGTCTGCTTAACAGCGAAGCTGGTGCACTGCTCGCGGCTAGCAATTACCTCGGCTATCTCGTGGGAGCATTGGTGGCTTCCCGAATAAGGGTGAAGTCCGCAACTCTTCTCGCGTTAGGACTGATCAGCACCGTGGTAGTCACAGCGGCCGTCGGCTGGACTTCATCCGTTCCGAATTGGGCAATCCTTCGGTTCGCAGCGGGAGTGATGAGCGCCTGGACCCTGGTTGCCACCAGCGCGTGGGGACTGGGGTGGCTAGCATCTTTCGGTCGTCCGCATCTGGCGGGGGTTATGTTCGCGGGGGTCGGGCTGGGCATTGCGGCAGCGGGCATGTTCTGCCTCGTTGTCGCCGGGACGGAAGTGACGTCGCTCAAGATGTGGGTTAAATTAGCTTTCCTTGCGTCAATAGTGGCATTATTTCCGTTGGCGGTAAGCCGGAGATTGCCCGTCCATATTGTCGGCACAGGAACATCAGTTCCACATAGTTCCTCGCGTAATCCGCCTGCCAAAACCGGCGGCCTGATCGTCTGCTACTCCCTGTTCGGATTTGGGTACATTCTGCCGGCCACCTATCTGCCGACGCTAGCTCGGGGGTTGGTGGATGACCCCCAGGTGTTCGGCTGGGCTTGGCCCTTGTTTGGGATGGCTGCGGCGTTATCCACCGTTTTTGTTTCCTGGAGGCTGCAAAGGACCAATCAGCTGAGCGTGTGGGCAGCGTCTCACTTCTTGATGGCAATCGGAGTGTTGCTGCCTAGCATTTGGGCCTCGCTCATCAGTGTTGCGATAGCGGCATTGCTGGTGGGCGGTACTTTCATGGTGATCACTATGCTTGCCATGCAGGAAGCCCGAGCTCGTGCCGAAGGTGATGCCACTGTGGTTTTGGGGCAGATGACTGCGGGGTTCGCATTCGGCCAACTGATGGGTCCTGTCGCGTCCGCTGCCATCGGCCGTTTCACCACAGATTACTCCACTGCCTTGAACTATGCGTTGGAGCTGTCGGCGGCAGGCTTGCTTTTGAGTGCTTTCTACCTGTGGCGAGAGGTACGTCGCCACAATTTTCGTCACAATTTTCATTAAGGAACATCGATGTACACATTTCCAGACCTCATAGGCACCCCGCAGGGTTTTGGCCGCTCAAAATCGGAGCGATTGTCCATTCCCGAGGCCGATGCTATGAGCGAAGCGCAACGGGCCGCGGCGGACGCCATCATCAACGGCCCGCGCAAGGCACTCTTCGGTCCCTTCGTCCCGTTGCTACAGGCACCCGTACTCATGGAACGGATCGGGAAGATCGGTGAAACCCTACGATTTGACGGGACGCTGCCGGACAGAATCCGCGAACTCACCATCTGTGTCGTTGCAAGGGAAACGGGTAACCAGTTTGAATGGCAGACCCATGCGCCTTTGGCCACGAAGGCGGGTGTGACTTTGGAGGCAATCAATTCGCTGGCAGCTGGACGGCGTCCGCGAGGTCTTCCCGCTGACGAAGAGTGCGCAGTCGATTTTGTGAGTGAGCTAATATTAAGACATGGCGTCAGTGATGAAACCTATGCCGTGGCAACCTCCAGTTTCGGGGAACCGGGGACGGTGGAACTGACGGCGCTCGTCGGCTACTTCGCCATGGTGTGCTGGATCATGAATGTCGCACGTACTCCTGGCCCGAGTGGCTCAACTACTCCTGGCCTCACCTCCTTTCCAGGGTAGCCACAGGAATCATTCAAAGGGCTTTGATGACCGGCCGCTTTGGGGCGTAACCTGCCAACGGCAGCAGCCGGTTAATTCCTGCCAGTTCGGGTCAATTCCCCCGTGCCGCGCCAGCCTGTGTAAAAGGCCTGGCGCCGCTCCCATTCTGTTGTACAATCCTTGAGAACGGTCGTGCTTTTTTGTGCGCTGAGCTTCCTTGCGTGCAGTCATTACGACATATCATAAGAACAAGGAGACAGACATGGATCTACATTACACGGCCGAGGAGAACGCCTTCCGCGACTGCGTGCGCGCTTTCCTGGACAGCCATCTGCCGGCCGACTTGCAGCGCAAGGTGCGCCAGCATCTGCGACTGTCCAAGGACGATTATGTGCGCTGGCACAAGATCGTTGCGCAACAAGGCTGGGCCGCGCCGGCCTGGCCCGTCGAACATGGCGGCACGGGTTGGACGGCCGTGCAGCGCCACATCTGGGAAGACGAGTGCGCGCGCGCCGCCACGCCGCCGATATTGCCCTTCGGCATCAACATGGTGGCGCCCGTCATCATGGCCTTCGCCAATGCCGAACAAAAAGCATACTATCTGCCGCGCATCCTGAACTGCGACGACTGGTGGTGCCAGGGCTATTCGGAGCCGGGCGCCGGTTCCGACCTCGCTTCCCTGAAAACCACGGCCGAGCGCGACGGCGAGCACTACATCGTCAATGGCCAGAAAACCTGGACCACCCTGGGCCAGCATGCCGACATGATTTTTTGCCTGGTGCGCACGGATAGCACCGTGCGCAAGCAGGAAGGCATCAGTTTCTTGCTGATCGACATGAAAACGCCGGGCATCACCGTGCGCCCCATCATCATGCTCGACGAAGAGCATGAAGTAAATGAAGTCTTCTTCGACAATGTGCGCGTGCCCGTCAGCAACCTGGTGGGCCAGGAAAACAAGGGCTGGACCTACGCCAAGTATCTGCTGGGCCACGAGCGCACGGGCATCGCCGCTGTGGGCCGCTCCCGGCGCGAATTGACTTTCCTCAAGCAACTGGCCATGCAGCAAACCAAGCGCGGCGCGCCGCTCTTGCACGACGCCGCCTTTGCGGCCAAGGTGGCCAGCCTGGAAATCGAATTGATGGCGCTGGAAATGACGGTCTTGCGCGTCATCAGTGAAGAGGGCAAGGGGCCTGGGCCGCAGGCATCGATGCTGAAGGTGCGCGGCTCGGAAATCCAGCAGCAGCTGACGGAACTGATGGTGGAAGCCATCGGCCCGCAAGCCTTGCCGTTCGATCCCGCCTACCTCGACGGCAGCGCGCAGCACAGCGCTGGCGGCGACGACCTGGCTGCACCGCTGGCCGCGTATTACTTCAATTACCGCAAGACATCGATCTATGGCGGCTCGAATGAAATCCAGAAAAACATCATCACGCAGATGATCCTGGGCCTGTAAGGCAAGAGGGAGACAAGATGGACTTCAATTTTAATCAGGAACAGCAGCAATTTGCCGATGCGCTGGGGCGCTGGGTCGACAAGGATTACCGCTTCGAGACGCGGCAAAAGATCATTCATTCGGCCACGGGCACCTCTGACGCGGCCTGGGCCACCCTGGCCGAGCTGGGCATGACGGCCTTGCCGCTGCCAGCCAGCGCGGGCGGCTTCGATGGCACGGCCGTCGACATGCTGCTGGTGATGCAGGAACTGGGACGGGGACTGGTGGTCGAACCGTATCTGGCCACCATGCTGGGCGCGCGCTTCCTGACGCTGGCGGGCGGCCACGATGGCGTGCTGGAACAGGTAGCGGGCGGCAGCCTGAAGCTGGCCTGCGCACTGGGCGAACGGCAGTCGCGCCACGACTTGCACGATATCGCCACCACGGCAACGGGTAGCGGAGATGGTTTCGTGCTCGACGGCATCAAAAGCGTCGTCATCCATGGCGCGCAGGCGGGCGCCTTGATCGTCTCGGCGCGCAGCAGCGGTAATCAGGCCAATCAGGATGACACCGATGGCATCTCGCTATTCCTCGTGCCCGTGGATACGCCCGGCGTCACGCTGCGCGATTACCGCACCATCGACGGCCAGCGCGCCGCCACGGTGACCCTGGTGCAAGTGGTGCTGGGACATGACGCCCTGGTCGGCCAGGCGGGGCAGGGCTGGCCCGTGCTGGACGCCGCTGCCGACTACGGCGCCGCCCTGCTGTGCGCGGAAGCCGTGGGCGCCATGGATGCCATCTTTGCCGCCACCCTGGAATACCTGAAGACGCGCCAGCAGTTCGGCGCGCCCATCGGCAAGTTCCAGGCCCTGCAGCACCGCATGGCCGACATGTTCATCCACCTGGAGCAAGCGCGCTCGATGGCCATGCTGGCCGCCGCCAAGGTCGACAGCGAGGATGTGTTTGAGCGCCGCCGCACCGTCTCGGCCGCCAAGGCGCGGGTGGGACAGGCTGCCACCTTTGTCGGCCAGCAAGCCGTGCAATTGCATGGCGGCATGGGCGTGACGGATGAATTGCCCGCCGCCCACCATTTCAAGCGCCTGTCCATGATCGCCCTGACCCTGGGCGACGTGGAACACCATATCGAGCGCTTTATCGCCCAACCGGGCTTTTTTCCGACGGAGACCGCATGACCGCAGAATTGACGCAGATCGTGCCGAGCACACCCAAACACTGGTATTTCGAAGACTTTGCGCAAGGCCAGGAAATCGCGCTGGGCCAGCGCCATGTGACGGAGGCGGAAATCATCGCCTTCGCCACTGACTTTGACCCGCAGCCCTTCCATATCGACCATGCAGCCGCCGAGCAAACCATCTTCAAGGGCGTCATCGCCAGCGGCTGGCACACCTGCAGCATGATGATGCGCCTGGTGGTGGACAATCTGCTCAGGCATTCGTCCAGCATGGGCTCGCCCGGCCTGGACAGCATCCGCTGGATCAAGCCCGTGCGCGCGGGCGACACCTTGACGCTGACCTACCAGGTCAAGGAAGTGCGCGCTTCGAGTTCGAAACCGGACCGTGGCATCGTCATTTCCGTCTGGAGCGTGCGCAACCAGCATGGGGAAGTGGTCACCACAGTGGAAGGCATGGGCATGTTCGGCCGCCGACCCCAGGAGCCAGGCCATGCGTGACATCGCCGGCATTGCTGGCTTTCAACAACTGGCGGGCCAGCACGTGGCCATCTCCGACTGGCTGACCATCACCCAGCAGCGCATCGACACCTTCGCCGACGCCACCGACGACCATCAGTGGATCCATGTGGACGCCGAACGCTGCGCGCGCGAGTCGCCATATGGCGGCACCGTGGCGCACGGCTTCCTGACCTTGTCCTTGCTGCCGGCCATGTTAGCTGGGGCATTGAACATGGCTGGCATCCGCATGGCCATCAATTACGGCTTGAACAAGGTGCGCTTTCCCTCGCCCGTGCCCGTGGGCAGCCGCCTGCGCGCGCGGCTCGACATCCTGTCCGTCGATGACTTGCCGGAAGGCGCGCAAGTGAACTGGGCCGTGACCATGGAGAGGGAAGGCGACACCAAACCCGTGTGCGTGGCGGAGTTTTTGATGCGCTGTTATCCGTAGCTAATACGTCTCACTCACGTCGACATGGTCGCGTTCGCGCGTGTAGCTTTGCGCCAACAGCAGCAACACCAGCACGCTCGGGATGGCACAGGCGAGTACCAGCCATGAAATTCTTGAGCGTATCGAAGGCAAAGCTTGCACCCGGAAGGCTCCAAGAATGGATGTATCGACAGACACGCTCACGCTGCCGGAGGTTGAATGAAAAGATGCCAGACGAAATTGATTGTTCTGACAAGCCTGGTTTTTCCAGCGGAAGAAAGGTGGCGCGAGGCACACAGACAGGGCGCCGCGCTGCGCGGATGGCCGGTGGCCTGTGTGCTCATCGCGCCGGGGTGCGGCGGGAGGGCAGGGCCGCTTACGGGACGATGGTCAGCACGCCGACATCGATTTCCGGGCTTTCCATGAAGTCTTTTTCCACTTCGCCGCGGATTTCCACCTGCGTCTTGGCATCGATCTTGCGATTCATGAAGATCTTGTCGTCGATTTCCACGCGGATTTCCGCTGTGCCGTCGGAAAACGTGTATTTTTCGTTGCCCACCTTGCGCAGCAGATAGCCGCGCAGCACGACGGCCTGGTCGTCGATGGGGTTTTTCAGGATGGCGGCCACGCTCTTGGGCGCGTCGGGTCCAGCCGATGGGCCCATATATTGCGCTTGCGCGCTGCCGGCCAGCAAGGCGGCGGCTGCGGCCAGGGAGAGGAGGAATGTGCGCTGCAGTGACATAGTGTTCCTTTCAGTAATGAGCGACGGTGCGGCACATGCGGCGGGGAAACATTGCGCAAGCGCACGCTCGCGGCATGATAGTGAGCCTCGGGAAATGGGCGATTACCAATGATGGCCTTGTCAGAAAAACACGGCTGTACGGGCAATAATAGCACCGGTATTGCCATATGGCACGTTCGCTCGGACACTGCCCGTGCTGGCCACGCCATCGTCGAGTTTGCTGTCGATCTGCTCCGCGTAGCCTTCCGGCAAGTTGTCGAAACGGATGCCGTTGCCGGCCCGTCCGCCCACTTCGTCGTTGTACAGGTAGACGGCGCCGCCCTGGGCGCTGGTCATGAATTGCGAGGTGCCATTGTAGGAACCGGTGATGAAGCCGCCCAGCGCCAGGTGCTGCGGCGCGAGCGTGAATTCACGCGGCTGGCCGTCGCCGATCTGGCCATCGCCATTGCCGTTGCCGGCCGAACCGGGCACGTGCACGGTGGCCTGGATATCGTCGCCGGGCAGGGCGCGAAATTTATCCTGGTAGGCGTTGACGGCGGCCGTCAGCGAATTCGATTGCTGGATGATGTTTTTCACCTTGGCGCTGTCGATCAAGCCTTGCCCTTTCAGCACGCCGCCCAGCAGCAAGCCGATGATGACCAGGACGATGGCGATTTCAACGAGCGTAAAGCCTTGCTGGCGGCGTGGGGACATGGAAATTCCTTATGAAAAGCGTGGGCTTGCGGGGTCCCGTCATGGGCAGTTTACTGCAAATTTTATCGAGCGCAGATGGCATTTCAAATGGTATTTCAGTTGCCATGTCACTGCGCCAATTTTGCTTTCTTTACAGCAAGTTTATCGAGGCGGCGCGCCAGGAAAGCCAGCTCGTGCGGGTCCGTGATCTGGCCGCTCTGGATCAGGCCGCCGATGACCAGGCGGGCGCTGTCGAGCTGGTCCATGTCCTCTAAAATAAAAGCTTCCATTTCGCGCGCCCAGGGCGGCACTTGCGGCGCCGTCGCCAGCAGACGCAGCTGGCGTGCATAGCTTAGCGCCAGCGGCAAGTCGTGCAGCTGGTGCTTCGCCACCAGCACCGCCTGCGCCATGGCGGGCCAACGGCGCGTCGGGTCGGCCGCAAAGCTGCTGGCGATAAAGGCCAGCATGCGCCGCGCGCGCGCCGGGTCGGCCACGCCCGCATACACCTCGCTGGCGGCCATCAGCGCATACTGGCTGCGCGGATCGAGCGTTTGCGCCGTGTCCAGCCAGTCGGCCAGGCGTGCATAGTCGAGCTTGTGCCACGGCAGGCTGACGCCGGGCTGGTCTTCGAACGATTGCAGGTATAGCAGCATGCCTTTCGACATGGCCAGCGGCTCACCCAGGCTGGCCAGGCGCGCCACGTTGGCCGGTGGCGCAGCAGCAAGCGCGCGCGCCTGCGGAGGCGATTGCTGCTGCGCCAGGCGCCAGCCCAGCTGCAGCAGCACGGTGCCCGCCAGCAGCCAGCATACGGGGCGCGGCACGCTGGACCAGGGGCGCAGTGGCGTGGCCATCAGATGTTCCTGCGGTAAAAGTCGCACAGGGCGCAGCTGGCCAGCAAGGCGACGTAGATGGCCGTTTGCGCCGCCACGCCGGCCAGCGCCTGCCAGTTACCGGTGGCGTACAGCAGCCACTCCGTGCGGGTAAATGCATCGAGGCGCGGCAGCAGCAGGGCCAGCAGGTCGATGGCGCCCGTCATTGCTTGCTGCGGCCAGGATTGGCCCGCCAGGGAACTGTGCGCCAGCAATTGCAGGCTGCCCACCATGCGCGCCAGCACATAAAAGCCGCTGGCGGCGGCCAGCGCCGGCAGCGCTTGCTGCAGGCTGGCCACGCACAGCAGGCTGAAGGTGGCGACGATCCACAATTCTCCCAGCAGGGACAGGGCCCACAGCGCGCTTTGCGCGGGCGCGGCGAACAGCGCCATCAACAGGCCGAAGAGCACGGCCGGCACGCCCGCCAGCGCCCCATAGCCCAGCAGTTTGCCCAGCAGGTAGGCGGCGCGCGGCATGGGTAAGGCCAGCAGCAGTTCCAGGCCCTTGTCGGCCGCTTCGCGCGCCATGCTGGTGACGATGAAGGTGACCAGCAGGAAAACGCTGGCCAGGCGCAGCATGGCTGCCAGCAGCGCCGCCTGCACGGCGCCGCTTTCCGTCAGCGCCAGTTGTTGCAGGAAGCTGGCCAGGCCCGCCGCGCCGCAGGCAGCCAGCACGAATAGCCACAGCAGCCGGCTGCGCAGCGCTTCGAGCACGGTGTAGCGGGCGATGATACGGGCGGGTGTCAGCAGTGGCATCAGCGGGGCAGCCTTTGCGCGGCCACCATGCGGTTGAACAGGATATTGGGCGACAGCCAGACGACGATGTCGTCGAACTCGCCGCCGCTCTGCTGCGCGCTGCTGGCGGCGCGGCTGATGAAGGTGGCCGCGTTCGATGCATTGTTGCGCTCGTCGACATTCTTGCCGGCGAGCACAGCCTGGCGCTGGCCCTGTACGCTGGTGGCGCCAAAGCCGTTCTTGCCGTGCGACATGATCATGGCCGGGATGTCGTTTTGCGCCGTCGCCTGCAGCAGCGCGCCGCCGTTGCGCGTGGCGATGCTGATGTCGCGCGGCGTGCCCAGGTTGAATTGCTGCTCGCTGTCGCTGAAGGCGGGCGTCACGCTATAGCGAAACAAGTTGTTCCAGCTGTCACCCTGGCGCAGCCCCAGGCTGGCCCAGGGCAGGAAGCCCACGCGCTTTTCGCCATTGCAACGCGTGCCGCGCCGGTCTTCCAGGCCATTCATGCTGGAAATGGCCGGACACGGCAGGTAGCCATAGCGCAGGGCATAGCCCGTCAGCGCTTCTTTCGCCTCGTCGAGCGCCTGTTGCGTCTCGGTCACCTTGCGCTGCTCCAGCTGCACCGTCAGCGGCGTGACCAGCCCGCCTATCATCAGGCCGACGATGACCAGCACGATGGCGATCTCGATCAGGGAAAAGCCGCCCACGTTGCGGCGATGCCGTTGGCGGGCGCTCATGGCAGGTTGCGCGCGGCGCGCATGCGTTGATACAGAATGGGCAAGGTAATCCAGCTCAATTGGTCGTCGAAAACGCCGCCGGGAACACCGTCCTGGGCGCTGGCGGGGCGGGAAATGAAGCGGCGGCTGGCGTAGTCGTTGGCCGCTTCATCGGCATTGCCGCGCGCCGTATTGATCTGTGTCACGCCGGTGGCGGACGTGCCGTAGTGCTCTTTGCCTTGCGAGAACAGCACGACGGGAAGGCACTGTGCGCTGACATCGCACAGTTCCTGTCCTGCAACATACGCCAGTTCGCCACGGCCAGCGCGGCCCAGCACGACGCGGTTGGCGACGGCGGAAAACGAGACGATGGGCGCGCGCGCCATTTCCGGCGTGACGCTGTAGCGCAGCAGCTTGCCCCAGGCGTCGCTGCCAGCCACGCCCAGCGCCACCCATGGCAGGAAGCCGCTGCAATCGGCGTCGCTGGCGCAGTCGGCGGGGCGTTCGCGGCCATCGATGGCAGACGCGGCCGGACGCGGCAGGCGGCCATGCGTGGTGGCAAAGCCCAGCAAGGCGTCGCGCGCCTGCGCCAGGGTGGCCAGGGTGCGCAACTGGCGTTCGGCCTCGCCCGTATTGCGGCTGAAGGCGCTGATCAGCAGGCTGGCCGCGCCCAGGCCCAGCACGGCGACCAGCAAGAGCAGGGCGGCGCCGCGCTGGCGTCCATGCCGGTGCCGTGGCTTCATGGCTGCTCCGCGGGCGCTTCGCTGACGCTGCCGCTGGCCGGGTCGTAGCGCTGGCCCGGTTTGAGCAAGATCAACTGCCCGTTCGACAGGCGCAGGCTCAGGGTGCTTCCCTTGCCATTCATGCCACCTCTCAAGCGGTTGTGCGGCTCGTTTTGCGGCGTCTGGTTGAGCCAGATGGTGGAGCGCCCGCTGCTGCGCTGCACCACGCCATTCAGTTCGACGGGCGGGCCGGGTGGTGGCGGTGGCGGCGGGGGTGCGGGCGCGGCCAGGACAGGATCGGCCGGCGGCGGCCCGTAGCGCTGCGCATCGAGCTGGGCGCGCTGTTCAGGCGACAGGAACAAGCGTCCCAGCTGCGGCCCTTGGGCCTGGGCGCACAGTGCGGTGCCGGCCAGCAGCACGCACAGGAGCAGGGCGCGCCTCATGGCGGCCCCAGCACGGGCACGGCCACGCTGCCCAAGGTTAGCCACAGCAGGCTGCATTCGGCGCTGAGGACGGGGGCCATGGCACCCGTGGCGATTGGGCCACCCGCACCACTCGCACTCACACTCGCACCCGCGGCTGCGCCCGCGCCATTGCGCTTGAGCGTGCAATCCTGCACGGCGAAATAGCCGACCTGGCGCAAATCGTCGAGCAAGTTCAGCAAATCGAGTTCATGCAGCAAGTCCAGTTGCAGATGCATGCGGCTGCCGCGCAGCTGGTACTGGCCCATCACCATCGGCGTGGGCACGGGCAACACTTGCTGCGCGCTGATGTCGTAAGCGATGGGCAATAATTTGCGTTGTTCCTGGCTCAGACGAATGGCGTCGATCCAGGCCAGGCGTTTTTCCGCACCGATCAGGCCGCGCAGGCGCAGGGCCAGAAATTGCGGTTCGTAGGCGCGGATTTCCCCTTTTTCTGTCTCCGCTTGGTTGAACAGCCTGGCCGCCGTCGCCCGCGTATGCACAGCGAATTCGCGCTGCTGCGCCTCGCGCTCGCGGTAGGCGATGCTAAAGCTCAGCAGCGCCAGGCTGGCCAGCGTGGTCAGCGTAAAGCACAGCAGGGCGCCGCGTATCAGCACCAGCTCGCCCAGCCAGGCGGGCAGGCTGTGCGCCGGGGCTGCAGCTTTTTTCAGGCCGGGCAGCGGCCCCTGTTTGACGGGGCCGCTCATGGTTTCCACACAAGCAAAAGGGTGAAGCGAGCCTGGCTGTCCGGCGCAGGCGTGGCGCTCTTGCCGGACAGGGCCGCGCTGGAACGCAAGTCCAGTGGGGTTTCCTCGATTGCCACCTGCATGCCTGGCTCGCGCGCCAGAGTTTGTGCAAAGGCGGTGATGGCGCCCAGCGCGGCGCGGTAGTCATTATTCGGCATGGCCACGTCCGCTTCCAGGCGCAGCGCCTGCGGCGGCGCTGCGGGAATACCGGCCAGGCTGCTGCTCAAGGTGGTGGCACCGGCGCCTGGCGGCTGCGGTGCTGGCGGGCTGCCGGCCGTGCGGACGGACGCCTGGCCCGCATGCCAGTGCAGCTGGGCGAGCTGGACTTGCGGCGCCTGCTCCAGCGCCGTGCTCAGGATGCCCAGCATGCGGCCCGGTTCGGGCGCCTGGCTGGCTATCATGCGGCCCAGGGTCACGGCCACCTTCATGTTCTGCGTCTTGGCGGGCGCCGGCGGCAGGTTCGCCATGCTGCTGTGGTAGCGTTTCTGGTCGGACGCCGTTTCCTGCTGTAGCCGCACGGTGGCCGCGCCATCGCTGATGCCGCCCAGTAAGTTAATCACGCACCACAGGGCCGCCGAAGCGCCAACCAGCGCGCTGGCGCCATACAGCACATTGCGCGCGCGCTGGAAGTGGTAGTAGCGGGCCAGCGGGCCGGGCGGGTAATGGCTGGGTGGCGGATGCTTGCCCAGCAATGTCAGCAACAATTCGTCGGCCAGCGCCGGCGTCTGGCGCAAGCCCACGCGCAAGCTGGCGTGCTGCAGGTCGATGAAGTGGTAAGCCACTTCGAGGTCGTTGTCACATAGTAATTTGAGCTTGGTGATCTGTGCGGCCGGCGCCAGGATGACGGTATTCAAGACCTCGCCGCGCGACAGCATGCGCGTGCTGGTCAGAAACTGCCGCGTCTTCTCCGTTTCCAGCGCGATATTCACGGCCACGCCGTCGAGCGCGATGGCGACCGTCTGGCGCGAGAAGCGCAGCTGGCCCTTTTCATAATAGCTTTGCCGCAAGCCGCCCGACTGCTGCGTCACCAGCAGCAAGTGTTCATGCGTGAGCACCAGTTTTTTGACCAGGGCAATACTCAGCAGGCTGGTCGAATAGATGCCGGCCACGGGAATGCGCAAGTGTTCCAGCGCTTCCGTCCATGGCTGCAGCAAGGAGGGGTTCGTCAGGGCAAAGAACAGCACCTGGTCGTCGTGGCGGCCTGTGCTTTCGCGGCCCAGCAGGGCGCTGCCCCGGTAGGGCGTGTCGCGGTGCAACTGCTGCTTGCGCCGCTCCAGCAGCGCGCGGCCCGCCTTGCCGCGCACGTGGGGCAGCAACTGGTGCTGGAAGTCTTCTTCGATGAGGTCCGTCAGCAGGTAGGCGGGCACATCCAGCCGCTGTTCCTGCGGCTCTTCCAGCCACGCGGCGAAGCCGTCCAGCCCGGCTGCGCTGGGAGGGAAGACATGGCCGGTGCCCAGCGCGCCGTTGCGCCAGTCGTAGGCGCACAGGGCGTCGCTGGTGATGTAGAGCAATTGTTTGCGGAACACGGCGGCCTCAGGTCTCGGGGTTCAAGTTTTAATCGTACTGATGGTGTCGTAAATGGGCCCCAGCACCGACAGCATGATCCAGCCCAGCAGCAGGCCCAGGATCACCGTCATGGCCGGCTCGATCATGGCTTGCACTTTTTCAATCAATTCCTTCACTTCGCGGTTATAAAAATAGCTGACATTGCGCAAGGCCGTGTCGAGCGAGCCTGTTGCTTCGCCCACTTTGAGCATGCGGATCACCAGCGGCGGGAAGATGCCCGTGTGCTGGAAGGCGGCCGTCACGCCATGACCCTCGCTGATCAGCTGGGCCGCGCGGCGCAGCCCGGCGGCCACCACCTGGTTGCCGGCGATGCCTTCGGACAGGCGGATGCATTCGAGGATGCTGATGCCGGACGCATACATCAGGGCGAAAAACGTGGCGAAGCGGGCCAGGATGATCTTGTGCAGCACGGGGCCGACCAGCCACAGCCGCAGCTTCACGCCATCGAAGGTGTAGCGTGCTTGTGCGTTGCGGCGTATCGCCGCGCGCAGGCCAAAGAACAGCAGCACGGGCAGGGCCAGCAGCAGATACCAGTAGTCGATGAAAATAGTCGAGACAAAAATGAGCACGCGCGTATGCAGCGGCAGCTCGCCGCCCATGTTGCGAATGAAGGCCGTCAGCTGGGGCACCAAGTAGATCATCAGGAAAAACGTCACGCCCGCCACCACCACGGCCACCATGATGGGGTACATGACAATCTTGCGCGTCTGCGAGGCCAGTTCATCTTGCCACTTTAAACTTTCCGACAGATTTTTGAACACCTCGGCGATCCTGCCGCTTTGTTCGCCCGCAAGGATCAGGCTGGTAAACGTGGCGTCGAAGATGTCGCCATGCTGGGCCAGCGCGCCCGACAGGGGCAAACCACCCTCGATGCTTTCGATCAGGTCGGTGACCACTTCGCGCAGGCGCGGATGGTCCGTGCTTTCGCGCAAGTCGTTCAAGCCTTCCAGGATGGGCACGCCCGCGCCCGTCAACTGTTCCATGTGGAAACAGAAATTGATCAAGTCGCGGCGATGGATGACCCGCTTGCCCAGCAGCACCAGATACTGGCCCGTGATCTTGCAGTCGATCAAGTCGAGCTGCATGCGGTGCAGGCGCGCTTCCAGGTCCGGCACATTGGCCGCTTCCATGCTGCCGGGAATCATTGCACCGGCGGCATCCATGGCACGGTAGACATATTGCGCCATCAGATGAGCCTGTCAGTCAGGTCGACCACGCGCGCCACTTCTTCCAGCGTCGTCACGCCTTCGGTCACGCGGCGCATGCCATCGTCGACCAGGGCCTTGAAGCCGGCTGCGCGCGCGGCCGCCTTGAGTTCGCGCAAACTGGCGCGGCGCGCCGTCAGTTCATCGAGCTCGGCCGTCATCTTGAGAATTTCCATGATGGCCAAACGGCCCTTGTAGCCTTGATGGGCGCAGCGCTCGCAGCCCACGGCGCGGCAGATGGCTACGGGCGCATCGTCCGGATGCAGGCCCAGCAGGCGGCGCTCGATGCTGTCGGCGATCAGCGTTTCCTTGCAATGCGGACACAAGCGGCGCACCAGGCGCTGCGCCACGATGCCGATGATGTTGCCGGCCATGATGTCGGGCAGGATGCCGATGTCGAGCAGGCGCGAGACGGAACCGAGGGCCGAGCTGGTATGCAGGGTGGAATACACCTGATGGCCCGTCATGGCGGCGGCAAACGCCATTTCCGCCGTTTCGCGGTCGCGGATCTCGCCCACCAGGATGATGTCCGGGTCTTGCCGCATCATCGAGCGGATGCCGTCGGCAAAGCCCAGCTTGACCGATTCGTTGACGGAGGTCTGGCGTATCATGTTCATGGGATACTCGACCGGGTCTTCCAGCGTCATGATGTTGACGCTTTCCGTATTGATATGGCTGAGTATCGAATACAGGGTGGTGGTCTTGCCGCTGCCCGTCGGGCCCGTCACCAGGATCACGCCGTCGGGCCGCGCGATCATGAGTTTGAGCAAGTTCAGTTCCGCCTCGGCCAGGCCCAGCGCGTCCAGCGGCACGATGCCCTTTTGCCGGTCCAGCACGCGCAGCACGAAATTTTCGCCATGCGTGGTGGGTTGCGCCGAGGCGCGAAAGTCGATTTGCCGTCCGGAAAATTTGATGCTGATGCGCCCATCCTGCGGCGCGCGCGCCTCGGCGATATTCATGTTCGACATCACCTTCAGGCGCACGGCCATGGCCGGCCAGTACGATTTGTGCAGGCTGCGGATTTGCCGCAGGATGCCGTCGATGCGGTAGCGTATGCGCAAGAACGACTGTTCCGGTTCGAAATGGATGTCGGAAGCGCCATTTTGCACGGCGTCGGCCAGCAGCGCATCGATCAGGCGCACCATGGGCTGGCTGTATTCATCGGACGGCGAAGCCATGCTTTGATAGCTGACTTCGCCCGTCTCGATCTCGTGCAGGATGCCGTCGATCGACAGCTCGAAGCCGTAATACTGGTCGATAGCGCGCGAAATATCCGATTCGTTGACCAGCACCGTGGAAATGGTGATGCCCTTGACCAGCATGGCGCTGATTTGATCGAGCGCCACGATGTTGCTGGTGTCGGCCATGGCCAAAATCAGGTTGTCGGCTTGCCGCTCGTACACGATGGGAAAGACGCGGTAGCGCTTGGCCACGTCTTTCGGGATGAGTTTCAAGGCGATGGCGTCGACCACCAGGCTCGATAAATCCGCACTGACTTGCTTGAGGTTTTCGCTGAGCGCCTCGCGCACGGTGGCTTCCGTGACGAAGCCCAAGGTGATGAGCAGCTTGCCCAGCGGCTCGCTGCTGCGCTTTTGCTCGATCAGCGCGATGCGCAACTGGTCTTCGCTGATCACGCCTTTCTGGATCAGCAACTTGCCCAGCGGAAGTTTTGCCTGTTCTGCCATGTAATGCTTATTCCTGACGGGTAATGATGATGGCTGGGTCGTTGCCTGGCACCGCAGATGCGGCCGGGGCCGCGTTCGTCGCCGTTGGCGCAGGGCTGCCCAATTCGCGCAGGCGCGCCTGCACCGCGGCGCGGTCGAAACCGGCCGGCGCCGTTTGCGCCAAAGCCAGCGCGCGCTGGTAATAGGTGGCGGCCAGCCTGGGCTGGTTCAGCCGGTCCAGGCCCACGGCCAGGTTGAAGGCATAGTCGGGATTGCCCGGCGCGGCGCTGTAGGCGCGGAAGAATTGCTGCTGCGCTTCGTTCCAGCGGCGCTGCTTGGCGTACACATTGCCCAGCGCAAACAGCACGGGGCCGCTGTCGGGAGTCCGGGCCAATATCGCTTTCAGCCTGGCTTCGCTTTGCACCACGTCGCCCTGGCGCAGGCCGATCAGGCCGGCCAGTGCTTCGCCATCGTCGGGATTGATCTCCAGCAAACGTACATACAGCGAGGCCGCCTGCGCGCCCTGGTTCTCGCGCAGGGCCACGGCCGCCAGGCCCAGCAGCGCGTCGCGGTTGCTGGCGTCCTGCTGCAGCACCGTTGCATATTGCTGGCGTGCCGTGCCCAGCTGGCCGCCGTTCAGGGCCTGGTAGGCTTGCTGCACGCCGGGAGCGATCTGCGGCGCAGGCGTGTCGCGCCGCACCTGGATCTGGCTGTTGTCGGGTGCGGCGATGGGCGGCAGGCTGGGCGGGGCTGGTTGTGCCAGTTGTGCCAGTTGCGCCGCCACGGCGGCCTGGGCTGCCGCCTGTATCATCGCCTGCTGCTCTGCTGCGCCGGGTGGCTGGCGCTGCTCGCGGGGGAAATCCTGTGGTGGCGCCGCTGGCGTCGTGCTGTCCGGCGTGGCGACGCCCGGCGCTGGCAGCACCACGACGGGACCGGCGGCACTGGCCGTGCCTGGGGCATCCGTCAGCGGCATCGGCACGCCGGGCAGGTTGGCGCCTGCGCCGGGGCTGGTGCTGGCGCGCCAGTACCAATAGGCCATGGCGCCGGCCACCAGCAACAAGATGGCCAGCAGGATGCCCAGGCGCACGGTGGCCGGGTCAACGCTGATGGAGCCCATGAGCCCCTTGGGCGGCGTCTTGCTGCGGCTGGGGCGTGATCGGGCTGGCTGCGCTTCCGGGCGCGCACGCGGCGGCTCGGGGCGCTGGCCTGGCTGCGGCCCGGGTTCCGACCCCGAACTCGCTGTCGGCTGGGCCGCGCCGGGCTCAAGCGGTGCATCGGCCAGCGGTTCCAGCCTCAGCGTGTTCGCCGGCAGTACGGGCGGCGCGGCGGCTGGCGCGGGCGTGGTGGGACGGGGTGGCATGGCGTCGGCCGGCGCCAGCTCCAGCACCTGGTCGTAGGCTTCGGACGGCTTTTCCAGCTCTTCGTCCGGCAAGCTGTTCTGCTTGGCGCGCTCGGCCTTCTTGAGCGCCTGCATGAGCAGGCTCATGGGTAGTCTCCCTGCAGGCGCGCCTGCGGCTGTACGGTGGCCGCTGGCGGCCCTTCCGTGTATGGCTGGCTGTTGAGCGGCGCCTGGCCAGGCAGCAGGTAGCGGTAGTCGCGGTAGTCGCCATCGATGCTGGCATCCTTGACTACCACGGGGCGCATGAAGATCACCAGCTCCGTCTTGCTGTTCGCTTCGTTACGATAGGTAAATAAATTGCCCACCAGGGGCAGGCTGGACAGGACTGGCACGCCATCCTTGGCGTTGTCGATGGAGTCTTGCATCAGGCCACCCATCACGGCGATCTGGCCATTGCCCACCTTCATGATCGATTCCAGTTCGCGTGCCTGGATCACCGGCACGCGGCTGACCACGTTGGCCGTGGCCAGGGCCGGGTTCGGGTCTTGCACGTAGCCAACGATGCGCGTGATAGTGGGGCGCACGTTCAGGGTCACTTCGTCGCTGTCGGAAATTTGCGGCGTGACGCTCATGACGAAGCCGACGGGCACCGTTTCGAGCTTCGATTCATAGGTTGCCGGCGTGGTGATGGTGCCCGTCGAGCTGATCACGGCCGGCGTGACCTTGATGGTAAAGAAGACATTGTTGTCGACCACCTTCAGCATCGCCGTCTGATTGTTCAGCACGCTGATCTTCGGGCTGGACAGCACTTTGACCTTGCCGAACGATTCCAGCAGCTGGATGGTGGTGGTAAAGCTGTCCTTGAGGTAATTGAGCACGAAGATGCCGGGCGTGGCGCCTGGCGTCACGCCGCTGCTGAGGGCGGAGGTGCCAACTTGGCCCTGGTTCAGGCGCAGGCTGCCCGTCAGGCGCGACCAATTGATGCCTTGCTGGTATTCGTTGCTCAGGCGCACTTCGATGATGGTGGCCTCGATCAGCACCTGCCGCTTGGCGCTGTGCAGCACCACGTCAAGGAATTCGGCGATCTTTTCATGCTGGCGGCCCGTGGCGCGCACGGCGATCAAGCCGCCCTCGACGTTGACCACCACCGACGACGGACTGCCCTTGTTGGCCAGTTTTAACAGCGGCATGCCATTCGCATCGACCGCCTGGGCCGCGTTCGCGTTCGCGCCGCCTGGCTGCTGCCCCGGCGCGACTTGAGCGCCATTCTGCATGGGCGGCTGGGCGCCATACTGGTTGCCGTACTGATTGCCATATTGTCCGGCGCCAGCCTGGGTTGACTGATTGCCGCCCTGGTTCTGTGGCTGACCGGGCTGGTTCGCCTGTCCCTGTTGGCCTTGCGTATTGCCCTGCGCATTCGTCAATTGCTGGTTCAGTTGCGCCAGCGGGTCCACCTGCACGTCGTTGAGCGTGGTTTCGCGCAGCAAGTCGCGGATATTCTTTTCCAGGCTGTACCAGAAATTATTTTCTGAACGATTCACCACCAGGGTAGTCGAATTGTTATTGCCACCGCTGCCCTGGCTAGCGCCATTGGGACTGTTAGCGTTGTTGCCGCCGCCGCCGGCCGTGGAAATTTGCGTGGCAATATTAACGCTGCTGTTGGTGCTGCGCGCCATGTTGACGTAATCGACCTTGTAATTGCGCCACACGGGCGCATCCGGCAGTACCAGCAAATTCTTGCCATCGATTTCGTAGCGCATGTCGACTTGCCTGCTGATACGCGCCAGCAGTTGTGGCAAGGTCTGGTTCAGCGCGTTGAGGGTCACGCTGCCTTCGATCTGCGGGTGGATGTCGATATTCATGCCGGCGTCGCGCGCCAGCGCAAACAGCAGCGATTGCACGGGCACCTTGTGCACGGTGACGCTATACGTTTCGGCCTTGGTGGCCGGTAGCGGCGCGGCCAGTACGCTGCTTTGCTGCACCGGTTCTGGAATGGCGCCTGCCGGGCGGGGCGCTTCATTCAAGTGACCGGGCGACAAGGACATTTGATGCGAGGCGCAGCCAGCGAGCATGGCGCAGCAGGCAAGGGTGACGCAAGAGGCCAGCACAGCAATAGGGCGTGGAATCATGGGGTGTTGAATCATGGGGTGTTGAGTCATGAAAAGTTCGCCCTCGGAATCATGTTGTGCTTTTGTAATTTTAACCACCATGATCCTCTAAAAGCAACCGTCTGTGCAGGTCCGGGAGGCAACAGGAAGAAATAAAATCAGGGCGCGCCACGCCGGGGGTTTTCCACGACGATGGTTTTCATTTCCGTGCGGATATGGTCTATGTTGCTCAGCAATATTTTCTGCTGCGACGCACCGGCCAGCCGCGCCCACACCGCCTTGGCGCTGGCCAGGTCGGCAAAGCTGCCGTAGACGAAGGCCAGGCGCGGTGCGGCGCTTGCAGCTGCGCCTTCCAGCCGGCGCTCTTGCGCCTCTTTTGATGCATCGGCAAGCGCAGCGCCAGGCAGGCGAAAGACGTGCAGGTCATGCAGTCCGATGGCTAGCCGCGCCTGTTGCAGGAACGCTTCTGCTGCGGCCGTATCGGTGGCGGGCAGGTTGGCGATATGCAAGGTCAATTGCTGTGCTCCCTGCCGGGCCAGCCAGATGTGCGACTCGGCCAGGCTGCTGTCGAGCAGCGGTGCAGGCGCGGACGCAGGCATTTGTGGCAGTGCCGCTGGGGTGCTTGCCTGGGTGCTTGCGGTGGTGGTTGGTGGTGCCAGCGGTGCCGTCCTGGCCGCCGCTGCGGCAAGCATAGTGGCCGCAGTCTTCGTCACGCCTGTTGTTGCAGTCGCGCCGGATCGCCCCGGCGCCCACCACTGCCACAGCAGCGCGGCGGCCAGCAGCAGCATGAGCGCGATCAAGGCGCCGGCTAGCAGCTTGCCCGGGTGCCAGGGCGCGGGGCGAAAAGAGCTGTCGGCGATGGCCAGGAGCATATGGCGCGCCGCGATGTGCTGCGCGTCGTCCGCGTAGGCCGCCAGCAGAGCCTTGTCGGCCAGGATATTGATCCTGCGCACGATGCCCTGCGATGTGCGCGCCAGTTGGCGCAGTGCCGCTGGCGTGAAGAGCAGCGGCGCCGCGCGGCCAGCCGCTGTCAGGCGGCACGCCAGGTAGTCGTTCAGCAATGCTGGTGGCAGGCGCGGCGCCGTAAAACTGTGCGTGATGCGCTCCTTCAACTGGCGCAGCTGGGGCAAGTCCAGGGTGCGCTGCAGTTCCGGCTGGCCGAAGAGCACGATTTGCAGCAGCTTGTGGCTGGCCGTTTCCAGATTCGTCAGCAGGCGCAGCGCTTCGAGCGTATCGATCGGCATGGCTTGCGCCTCTTCGGCCAGCAGCAGCACCTGCCGGCCCGCCGCATGCCGGTTGATGAGTTCGCCGTGCAGGGCGCGCAGCACGGCATCGGCGCGGCGTTCGTCCAGCGCCAGGCCCAGTTCGGCCGCGATGGCGTGCAGGACTTCGTCAGGGGCCAGGCTGGGATTGAGCAAATACAGCACATCGACGTGGGGCGGCAGCCGTTCGGCCAGCATGCGGCACAGCATGGTCTTGCCGCTGCCCACTTCCCCCGTCAGCTTGATGATGCCTTCGCCCTGCGTGACGGCGTACAGCAGCGCGTCGAGCAGCTCGCCGCGCGTATTTCCCGGATAGAAGAAGGCCGGGTCCGGCGTGATGCCGAAGGGCGCCGTGCGCAAGCCGAAATGGCGCAGATACATGCCGTGCGGCGACGGCGCGTAAGGCTTGCTCGGCGGGTTGCTGGGCGGAAAATCGGGTGCTAACTCGGGCGGCATGCCTGGCGCGGCGTGCGCCTGGGCGGGCGTGTGCGTAGCGGCGCTCATGCGGCGATACAATTCAAGAAAGCCTGCTCCAGGCTGGCGTCCGGCGCGCCGCCGTGGCGCGCGCGGCATTCGGCAGGCGTGCCGGCAAACAAGATACGGCCCGCATGCAGGATGGCCATGCGGTCGCACAGCTCTTCCACGTCGGCCAGTGCATGCGAGGTGAGCAGGGCGCCACGGCCCTGCGCCTGCCATTGCCGCAGCGCCTGCTTGAAGAGGGCGCGCGCCTTGGGGTCGAGTCCGCTCATCGGTTCATCGAGCACCAGTTGCCGCTTGCCCGACAGCAAGCAGGCGGCCAGCCCCAGTTTTTGCATCATGCCTTTCGAATACGTGCGTGCGGGACGGCGCAGGGCCTCGGGCGCCAGCTCCAGTGCGGCGATGGCGTGCTGCACCGCTTGCGCATCGTGGCGCACATTGTGCAAGCTCAACAAATAGCGCAGGAAATCGTCGCCCGTCAGATAGTAAGGTGCCTGGAAACGCTCGGGCAGGAAGGACAGGGGCTGGCGCGCCGCGCTGTGCCGGTGCGGCTGGCCGAAGATGGCGATGCTGCCCGGTTCCGGCGTGCAAAAATCGAACAGGCATTTGAGCAAGGTGGTCTTGCCCGCCCCGTTCACGCCCACCAGGCCGAACAGTTCCCCTGCACGCACTTCCAGCTCGACGCCGCGCAGGACGGCGATGCCGCCCTGCTGCATGTGCACGTTGTGAAATTCGATGGCGCAAGCGTTCATGGAGGTCAAGTGGGAGAGAAAACGGTGATTGGCTGCCATTATTGCCATGCGTGGCTGTGCGCGGCAAGTGTTTCCTCGCAGCGTGCAGAAATGCACGGAAATCAAGCCACGGAATGTATTTTCTTTAAGAAACAACAGGTTCTGGAATAAAATGCAGACGCGCGCCGCTGGCGTGCGTCGTCTGTTGAAGTTGTCGAGGAGTAAGCATGGCAAGGCCAGAGAAAGTCCGGCTCGGTGAAATTTTGGTGCAGCAGAAACTGCTGACGGAAGAACAGTTGGGCCAGGCCTTGACGGAACAGAAGCGCTCGGGGCGCAAGCTGGGCCGGGTCTTTGTCGAGCACGGTTTTGTGACGGAAGAGCAGATTTCGGGCGCGCTGGCGCGCCAGCTGGACATTCCCTACATCAATCTCAAATTCTTCAACATCAATCCCGAACTGGTGAGATTGCTGCCGGAAACCCAGGCGCGGCGTTTCCGCGCGCTGGTGCTGGAAGACCGGCGCGAAGGCTTGCTGGTCGGCATGTCCGACCCCACCGACCTGTTTGCGTATGATGAAATCTCGCGTATGGTCAAGCGCCAGGTGGAACTGGCCGTGGTCAACGAGACGGAAGTGCTGGCGGCCATCGACCGCATCTACCGCCGCACGGAAGATATTTCCACGCTGACGCGCGAGCTGGAGCAAGACCTGGGCGACGTCTCGGTCGACTTTGGCGCGCTGGCCGTCAATCCGGGCCTGGAAGAGGCGCCCATCGTCAAGCTGCTGCAATCGGTGTTCGAGGACGCCACGCAGGTGCGCGCGTCCGACATCCACATCGAGCCGCAGGAAGGCCGGCTGCACATCCGTTTCCGCATCGACGGCGTGCTGCACCTGCAGACGGAAGCCGACAGCAAGATCGCCAGTTCGCTGGCGCTGCGCTTGAAACTGATGTCGGACCTGGATATTTCCGAGAAGCGCCTGCCGCAGGATGGGCGTTTCGCCATCCGCGTCAAAAACCAGCGCATCGACGTGCGTATCTCGACCATGCCGACGCAGTACGGCGAATCGGTGGTGATGCGCCTGCTGAACCAGGGCGGCACGACCCTGCGCCTGGATGCCATCGGCATGCCGCCCGCGCTGGTGGAAAAGTTCCGCGCCATCGTGCACCGGCCGAACGGCCTGGTGCTGGTGACGGGGCCGACCGGCAGCGGCAAGACGACGACCCTGTATTGCGCCCTGGCCGAGCTCAATTCGGTGGAAAAAAAGCTCATCACGGTGGAAGACCCGGTCGAGTACCGCCTGGCCGGTATTAACCAGGTGCAAGTGAATGACAAGATTGAACTGAACTTCGCCCGCGTGCTGCGCTCGGCCCTGCGGCAAGATCCCGATATCGTGCTCGTCGGCGAGATGCGCGACCAGGAAACGGCGCAGATCGGCTTGCGCGCTGCCATGACCGGTCACTTGGTGCTGTCGACCCTGCACACGAACGACGCCATCAGCACGCCGCTGCGCCTGATGGACATGGGGGTGCCCCGCTACATGGTGGGCAGCTCGCTGCAAGCCGTGCTGGCGCAGCGCCTGGTGCGCGTGATCTGCGAAAGCTGCAGCACGCCATATGCGCCCACGCCCAACGAATACGAATGGCTACGCCTGGAACTGGGCGAGCTGGTCGAGCGCAACCAGTATTTCCACGGCAAGGGCTGCTCGCACTGCAATGGCATGGGTTACCGGGGCCGTACGGGCGTCTACGAATTGCTGGAAATCACGCGCGCCGTGGCCGACGCGGCCAACCATGCCGATCCTTCCCATTTCATGAAGGTGGCGACGGCGCAGATGGCGGGCGAAACCTTGCGCCGCCACGCCGTACAGTTGGTGGTACAGGGCCGCACGACGGTGATGGAAGCGATGCGCATCAGCAACCAGAGCGAGGATTGAGGTGGCGTTTTTTGCTTACAAGGCGCGCAATGCCCAGGGTGAACTGCTGACCGGCGTGATGGAAGGTGCCGACAGCGGCGCCGTGGCCGATCAATTGATGGCCGGCGGCATCACGCCCGTCGACATCAGCGCCACCAAACAGACGGTGACGGGCGCCGGCGCCAGCAAATTGAACTGGTGGGACAAGCTGACGGAGAAAAAAGTCACGCCCATGGACGTGCAGCTGTTCAGCCGCCAGCTGTACACCTTGCTGAAAGCGGGCGTGCCCATCATGCGCGGCCTGGCCGGCTTGCAGGAGTCCGCCATCAGCCCCGCCTTTGGCCGCATCATCAAGGATGTGCGTGAGTCGCTCGATGCGGGGCGCGAACTGTCGGCCGCCATGGCGCGCCACCCCGAGGTATTTACGCCGTTTTACCTGTCGATGGTGCGCGTGGGCGAGATGACGGGGCGCCTCGATGAAGTGTTCCTGCGCCTGTTCGACCACCTGGAATTCGACCGCGACATGCGCGCGCGCGTGAAAACGGCGACGCGCTACCCGACCTTCGTCATCATCGCCATGATTGGCGCCATGGTGATCGTGAATCTTTTCGTCATTCCCCAGTTCGAAAAAGTGTTTGCCAGTTTCCACGCGGAATTGCCTTTGATGACGCGCATCCTGATCGGCACCTCGCGTTTCATGACCGAATACTGGCCCATCTTGCTGCTGCTGGCGGCGGGCGGCTTTTTCGGCTGGCGCGCCTGGCTGCGCACGAAAGAGGGCCTGTACAAGTGGGACCGCGCCAAGCTGCGCTTGCCGATCGCCGGCAAGATCATCCTGAAGGGCACCATGGCCCGCTTTGCGCGCAGCTTTGCGCTGTCGAGCACCAGCGGCGTGCCCATCGTGCAGGCGCTGACGGTGGTGTCGCAGACGGTCGACAATACTTATCTGAGCGCGCGCGTGGAGCAAATGCGCGATGGCGTCGAGCGCGGCGAAAGCATCTTGCGCACCTCGGTGGCGGCGAACGTGTTTACGCCGGTGGTGCTGCAGATGATCGCCGTGGGCGAGGAATCGGGCTCGCTCGACGAGCTGATGGACGAGATCGCGGACATGTACGAGCGCGAAGTCGATTACGAGCTGAAGACCCTGTCGGCGCAGATCGAACCAATACTGATTGTTTTCCTCGGCGCCATGGTGCTGGTGCTGGCGCTGGGCATCTTCCTGCCGATCTGGGACCTGGGCCGGGCGGCCCTGCACTGATGGCTCTGCCTTCCCGCCAGCGCGGTTTTACCCTGTTCGAGCTGGCGGTGATGGCGGCCGTGTTCGCCATCCTGGTGACGGTTTTCCTGAACCGCGTCAGCTACTACCAGCAGCAGGCGCAGCAGGTGGCCGTGGCGCAAATGCTGGGCGTCTTGCGCACCAGCTTGCGGGTGCAGGTGCTGCACCTGTACCTGGCGGGCCAGCGCGCGCAGTTGCCGGCGCTGGCGCGGCAGAATCCGTTTGACTGGCTGGTCGACAAGCCCGCCAATTACCTGGGCGGGTTCGATGCGCCCGATCTCGATAAATTGCCAACAGGAAATTGGTTATATGACAGGAAAGAACAGATAATCATCTATTTGTTGAATAATGGCACTATCTTTTCCCGTATGAGGGTTGATGCAGTGAAATTTAAGGTAATCTTGCCGGGTACAGACGCGGATGTTGAAAAGTTCGCCCAGCAACCCGATATCGTGGTGTGGAAAACGCCGGACTCGGTAGCAAACTGAGTGCGGCGCAGCGAAATTTTCATGTTGTAGTTTGATGTTTTTAATTGATTTTAGAGAGATGGTATGAATAAATCCTTACGTAATTTGAAGAGCGGCGCGCAGGCGGGTTTTACCCTGATCGAGCTGGTGGTTGTCATCGTCATCCTGGGCATCCTGGCGGCAACGGCAATTCCCAAGTTCATCGACATGTCGACTGATGCGCGCGTGGCCAAGATGCAGGCGGCCGCTGGCTCCATGAAGGCTGCCGCGGCGCTGTACCATGCGCAGTGGCTGGTCAACGGTTCCGACGATACAAAGACGGTCAATATGGATGGCAAGGTTGTCGCTGGCAAGTTTGGCTACCCGACCGTTGCCGGTATAAAAATTGCTGCAGGCTTGGTAGCGACTGACTATGGTTTGACGGGTGGAACTGTAACAGTGGATACGGCTACGGTTGCTTCCCGTGCAAATTGCTCCGTGGTCTACACTGCACCGGGCGTACTTGGCAATGCACCGGGAATCGTGCTCAACGCAACTACCACTACGTGTAAGTAACATTGCACTGTTTGCAAGGAATGCCAGGCATCGCCCGGCCTTCCTTGCGCACCACCAGCCCAACCCAGGCGTCAGCCAGTTGGGCTTTTTTACGGGCCATCCCTTGCCACAGTCACAGTCACCGACAGACTACCCGCTTCCTGACGCAGGGCCGCAAGGCCAGCTGCGGCGCCCGGGTGCGCGCGGCTTCACGCTGATCGAGCTGGTGGCCGTGCTGGTGATCGCTGGCCTGATGGCCACCTTTGCCGCCTCGCGCTTTTTCCAACGAGAAACTTTTGATGCACGCAGTTTCAGCGATCAAGTGGCCAATATCGTGCGCTATGGGCAAAAGCTTGCGGTAGCGCAAAACCGTCCTGTGTTTGTGCGCATCGATGCCGACAGCGTGGCCGTATGCTTTACGCCCGCCTGCGATACCCCGGCCAGCCGCACCGTGCCGCCCGCAGGCAGCAATAGCGGCAGCAAGGAAACCCTGGCCGCGTGCGGTGGATGGAGCAACTGGCTGTGCGAAGGGCGGCCAGCGACGGCAACGCTGTCGAGCGCCGCCAGCTTTTATTTCGACCCGCTGGGCCGTCCCTATTACACAGCCTACGGCGATTTTTCCAAGGTATTGGTCCTGGCCGTGGCGGGCGGCGGGCAGCAATACCCGATCAATGTGTCACCGGAGACCGGCTATGTGTACCGCTAGGCGCGTTGCCGCCAGGCGCGCCCAGGCTGGCGTGAGCCTGATCGAACTGGTGCTCTTCATCGTCATCGTGGGCGTGGCAGTGACTGCCATCTTGGGCGTGATGAGCTTGACGACGCGCAACAGCGCCGACCCGCAAATGCGCAAGCAGGCGCTGGCCATTGCGGAAGGCATGCTCGACGAGATTGAGGGTGCGCGGTTTACCTTTTGCGCGGTGGACGACCCCGCAGCCGAGACGGCAACTGGCGTGGCCGACTGTGCTGTCGCGGAAGCAAACGGAATACAGAGTGCCGCCACGCAGCGGCCTTACGATAATGTCAACGATTACGTAGGCAAGGACGGCAGCGCCATGACGTATGCCACGGATGTGGCCGGTAATCCATTTTCAGCCATTGCCGGTCAATATGCGGCGACGGTGAGCATTAATTCCATTGCGCTGAACGGTATCACGGCGCCCAATGTGCTGCATATTCAGGTCAGCGTTGCTTATGGCGACAAGCAGCAGGTCGTGCTCGACGGCTACCGCACGCGCTACGCGCCGAACAGCATCCCATGATGATCTCTTTTCCACTGCACCGCGCGCGCGGCTTTACCCTGGTGGAGATGATCATCGTGATCGTCATCACCGGCATCATCGGCACCATGGTGGCCATGTTCATTCGCCTGCCCGTGCAAGGCTATATCGACGCCAATGCCCGCGCCGACCTGGCCGACCTGGCCGATACCGCCACGCGGCGCATCGTGCGCGACGTTCGCCTTGCCCTGCCCAATAGTGTACGCGTCAGCGCGGACGGGAAGTACCTGGAACTGCTGCTGACGAAATCAGGCGGCCGCTATCTGTCGGAGGACGATCCACCAGGTCTCGGCGCCGTGCTGGCGTTCAATGCCGTCGATGCTGGCGTGAATGCGAATCAATTTACCATCGTCGGGAACCCGCCTGCGCTCGCGCCTGGCGACTTTATCGCCGTCTACAATATGGGCGATAACTTGCCCGATGCCTATGGCTGTGCCGTCAATGCCGACGCCTGCAATCTGGCGAAGGTGGCCGCTGTCAGCGGGGCGTTGGTGACCATGGAGAACAATCCTTTCCTTGCGCAGGCGCCGTTGAAGAAGTTTCCTTCGCCATCGCATCGTTTCCAGGTGGTGACGACGCCTGTCAGCTATGTCTGCGATCCGCTGGCCGGGACCTTGACGCGCTATTCGGGCTATACCATACAGGCGACGCAGCCGCTCGATGCAGCGGCGGCGCCGTTGTTAGCCGCCCCCGTGCGTGCCTTGCTGGCGCAAAAAATCTTGCCAAATGCTATCGACGGGACGAAAGGCTGCTTTACCTACGAGGCATTGAAAAATGTACCGCGCGGTCTGCTCAGCATCGTGCTGAGCCTGGGCGCGCAGAACAGCAATACGGGAACGCTGCGCCTGGTGCAGCAGGTACAGGTCAGCAATACACCATGAACGCCATGACAAGATTTCCCTTGCGCCGCATGCGCGGTTTCAGCCTCGTCACGGCCATTTTCCTGCTGGTGGTGCTGGCGGGCTTGGGCGCGGCGATGGTGAATATTTTCACCATGCAGCAAGTTGAATCGGCGCTGGATGTGCAGGGCGTGCGCGCCGAGCAGGCCGCGCGCGCGGGCCTGGAGTGGGGCTTGTATCGGCAGTTGATCGATGGACAATGCGTTCCCAGTACGTCGTTTGCCTTGCCTGCCGGCACATCGCTGTCCACCTTTAGCGTCAGCGTGCAGTGCAGCCTCGGCACCGGCCCCGGTTCCCTGCGCAGCTGGACCATCACGGCCACAGCTTGCAACCAGCCGGGGGCAGGCGGCTGTCCGAATCCGCAGAATAATGCCGATTATGTGCAGCGCCGCTTGCAGGCGGTTCTCGCAGACTAAAGGTGACTGGAAGAAAAAATCGCTAATTTGTTGTTTTTACACAATAAAATTGGTTTCATGAATTAAAATTGGTTCGATGCATTAACTGCGCGACAAGATCGGGCAGGCACTTACACTGGATAGTTCGCATGGGTTTATTCGCAAGAGCAAAGAAATACGATGGCTGGATGGCGACGTCGTTCGGCCGCGACGGCGTCAGCGCCGTCGTGGTCGAGCGTCCCGCCGGCGGCATGCCGCGCGTGCTGGGCGCCAGTTTCCATGCCGCTGCGCGGCCCGCGCCGGCCGAGGCGCTGGAAAAGCTGGGCAAGGAATTACAGGCCGCGTCGCGCCACTGCTGCACCGTGCTGGCCGGCGGCGAATACCAGTTGCTGTCGCTGGAAGCGCCGGCCGTGCCGCGCGAGGAATTGAAGACGGCCGTGGGCTGGCGCCTGAAGGACATGCTGGACTTTCCCCTGGCCGACGCCACCATCGACGTGTTCGACATCCTTGGCGACCCTAACGCCATCCAGCGCGGCAGCAGCGTGTTTGCCGTCGCCGCGCGCAACGGCGCCGTCTCGCGGCGCCAGGCGCTGTATGCCGAATGCAAGATCGGGCTGTCCGTGATCGACATTCCCGAGATGGCGCAGCGCAATATCGCCAGCTTGCTGGAAACGCCGGGACGCGGCATCGCCGTGCTGTCTTTTGATGCCGACGGCGGCTTGCTAACCATGAGTTTCAATGGCGAGCTGTACCAGGCGCGCCGCATCGACGTGACGCTCGCGCAATTGCAGTCGCCCGACGCCAGCCAGTACTACGACCGCGTCACGCTCGAGTTGCAGCGTTCGTTCGACCATTTCGACCGCCAGTTCCATTTCATTTCGCTGGCCCGCCTGATGTTGATGACGGGTGGCAGCGATGGTTTGCACGGCTACCTGGCCGACAATCTGTACATGCCGGTCGAACGCCTGGACCTGGCCAGCGTGCTTGATTTTTCGCAAGCCGCCGAATTGCGCGACCCGGCCATGCAGGCGCGTTACTTCCTGGCCCTAGGCGCAGCCTTGCGCGAGCAGGGCAAGAGCGAAGGGAAGGGCGCATGAGCCAGCAGATCAATCTGTTCAACCCCCAGTTCGAACAGAAAAAACACCATATGTCGGCGCGCACGGCCAGCCTGGGCCTGGGCGGCTTGGCGCTGGGCTTGCTGCTCTTGAGCGTGCTGGGCCAGCGGTCGCTGGCGGACCTGGAACAGCGGGAAGCGGGCGTCAAGGCGGCGCTGGCGCAAGTCGAGGCCAAGCGCGACCAGATCGTGCGCGATTTTCCACCGCGCAAGAAAGATCCGGCACTGGCGCAGGAAGTGGCGGCCGCCGAGGCGCAGCGCCAGTTGCTGCAGGATGCGTCGGCCGTGCTGGCCAGTGGCGAACTGGGCAATACGCTGGGCTATGCCAGCTACTTTCGCGCCCTGGCGCAGGGCAGGCTGGAAGGCGTCTGGCTGACGGGTATCAGTATCGCCGGCGCCGGCAATGACATCGGCTTGCAGGGCCGCGCCTTGCATGCCTCGCTGCTGCCGGCGTATATCACGCGCCTGGGCCAGCAGGATGACCTCAAAGGCAAGAGCTTCGCCAGCCTCGACATCGGTCCGCCGGCGCCACCAGCGGTGGCCGTGGCCGAGACCAGGGCGCCGAGCGTGCCGACTGTGCCCTATGTGACGTTCAGCCTGCAAGCATCAAGCCAGCCGGCGGCGTCCAGCACGCCAGCGGCAGGAACACATTGATGCTGCCATTGCTGAAAAAATGGGCCACCGCCTTCGACGCGCTGGGCTTGCGCGAACGGGGAATGGTCTTTTGTGCAGGTGCGGCGGCGGTGCTGTTCGTGTTTTATTTCATGTTCTTCGCCCCGCTATTGGCGAAACGCGCGGCGCTCGATGCGAGCGTTGCGCAAAAGCAAAATCTGCTGCTTGCCACCAACAAGGAAATCGAACTGGTCATGCTGGCCCACGCTACCGACCCGGACCGCGATGCGCGTGCGCGCCTGGCGGCCCTGCTGGCCGAAACGGCGACCCTGAAGCAGGCGCTGCGCCAACAGCAGCATGGCCTGGTGGCGCCCGAACGCATGGTCACGCTGCTGGCGCATTTGCTGCGCCAGCATGCCGGGCTGCGCGTGGTTTCGCTGAAAACCTTGCCTTCCAGTAACGTGGGGGAATCGAAGGCGGCAGCCAGCAACGATGCCGCAGCCAAGGCGCCCGCCCCCTTGCTGCACCGGCACGGCGTGGAGGTGGTGCTGCAAGGCAGTTATGCCGACATGGTGGACTATATGCAGGCGCTGCAATCCATGCCGACGCGGGTGTTTTGGGGCAAGGCCCAGCTCGCGGCGGAAACCTATCCGGGCGCCACCCTGACCCTGACTTTATATACCCTCAGCATGGACGATACATGGATCGCACTCTGACGACAGTGAGCACTGGCCGCGCGCTGCGCCGCTGGGCGCCGCTACTGCTCAGCCTAGCCTGGCCGGGCGCGCAGGCGCAGGTGCCGCAAACCCAGGCTGACCCGACGCGCCCGCCAGCGGCCCTGTGGGCACCCGCCAATGCTGTACCTGCCGCCGCGGCGCAGCCGCAGTTGCAATCGGTGCTCATTTCCACCCAGCCGGGCGGGCGCCGTGTGGCTGTCATCGACGGCCAGGTGGTCAAAGTGGGCAGCAAGGTGGGCGACGCCGTGGTGATGGAGATCCGCGACACGGCCGTGCTGCTCGGCCGTGGCAAAGCGCAGCGCACCTTCAAGCTGTATCCCAGCAGCAAGACCGACAACATGAGCGGCGGCAAGACCGGCCGCCAGCAGGAGTAGACGAAGTGGCCAAGCAACTCAATCAACACAAGGCGAGCATGTTCAAGATCAGTACGATGGCGGCAGTCATCAGCGTCAGCCTGGGCCTGGGCGGCTGCAATGTCGCACCCGTCAAGCGCGATACCTATAATGCGATTACCGATGCCGTCAAGGGCGCGGCGGCCACCACCACGCCGGCGGCCCAGCCGGACGCCGTGGAAGCGGCGCTGCTGCCGCCCGTCGCGGCCCTGGCCCAGCAGTTGCCGAAAGCCCGCGCCGCGCTCGACGAGCGCTTCAACGTGGCCTTCAACAATGTGCCGGCGCGCCAGTTTTTTACTTCCATCGTGGCCGGCACGCGCTACAACATGCTGGTCCATCCTGACATCGGCGGCACGATTTCCGCCAATTTGAAAGATGTGACCCTGTTCCAGGCGCTCGACGCCGTGCGCGAGCTGTATGGCTACGACTACAAGGTCGAGGGCACGCAGATCTATATCAAGCCCCTGAGCATGCAGACGCGCTTGTTCCACGTCAACTACCTGACGGGCGCGCGCAAGGGCATGTCGAACTTGCGCGTCTCGTCGACCTCGGTATCGTCGGTGGGCGCCACCACTTCGGGCGGCAGCGGCAGCGGCAGCAATGGTAGCAATAACAACAATAACAACGGCACGCAAAACGCGGGCGCCCTGGTGCCAGGCGAAGACAGCAGCAACGTCACCACCACGTCGAACGCGGATTTCTGGAGCGAGCTCAAGCTGTCGCTGGATGCCATCGTCGGCAGCAGCGACGGCGGGCGGCAAGTGGTGCTCAGCCCGCAATCGGGCGTGATCGTCATCCGCGCCATGCCGGAAGAGTTGCGCAATGTCGCCATGTACCTGAAGGCAACGCAATTGTCCGTCGACCGCCAGGTCATCCTGGAAGCGAAAATCCTCGAAGTGCAGCTCAACAGCGACTTCCAGACGGGCATCAACTGGGCCTCGTTTGCCTCCATCAAGAGCGGCCACACGAACCGCATCTCGACCGGCTTCATCCAGCCGGGCGGCACGCTGGCGCCATTGCCGTTCACTGGCGGCCAGCCGGCCAACATGACCAACGGCAGCGGCTTGACGGCCAGCAGCGGCTTTGGCCTCAGTTCGGCGGCAACGGCGGCCGGCTCCATGTTCGGCCTGGCTTTCCAGACGGCAAACTTTGCCGCCATGCTGACGTTCCTGGAATCGCAGGGCACCGTGCACGTGCTGTCGAGTCCGCGCATCGCCACCATGAACAATCAGAAGGCCGTGCTGAAAATCGGCACCGACGAGTTCTACGTGACGGGCGTGTCGACCACCACCAATACCACGGCCAGCGGCGCTACCACCAGCCCCAACGTGACCTTGCAACCCTTCTTTTCCGGCGTGGTGCTGGATGTGACGCCGCAGATCGATGCCGATGGCAACATCATCCTGCACGTGCACCCGTCCGTCAGCCAGGTTACCACCGTCACCAAGGAAGTCGACCTGGGCAGTGCCGGATCGCTGAAACTGCCGCTGGCCGCCTCCAGTACGTCCGAGATGGACAGCATGGTGCGCAGCCAGGATGGGCGCATCGTTGCCATCGGCGGCCTGATGCGCCAGGCGACGACCTCGGACCGCTCGCAAGTGCCTGGCGCGGGCGATCTTCCCGTGCTTGGCGCGCTGTTCCGCAACACGGGGCAGGTGATACAGAAGCGTGAACTGGTGGTGCTGATCAAGCCCACCATCGTCGATGGCGCCAATAGCTGGAACGAAGACTTGCTCGATTCGGGCAAGCGCATCGAGGCGCTCGACCCGCGCCGTCCGTCGGAGCGGCGCTAATGTACCAGGCCCATTTCGGCTTGCGCGAGGCGCCGTTCGGCCTTACGCCCGATACGAGTTTCTTTTTCAATGGGCCGCAGTCGCAAAAGGCGCTTAACACCTTGCTGGTGGCGGCGCGCAATGGCGAGGGCTTCATCAAGATCACGGGCGAAGTGGGAACCGGTAAAACCTTCCTGTGCCGCAAGTTCATGCAGTCGCTGGGCCCCGATTTCGTCACTGCCTACATCCCGAATCCGAACTTGCCGGCCCGTTCGCTGATACTGGCGCTGGCAGACGACCTCGATGTGTTGCTGGAGAAAGATGCTGATCAGCATCAATTGCTTAAATCGCTCAACTTGCGCCTGCTCAACCTGGCGGCGCAAGGCAAGCGCGTGCTGCTGTGCCTGGACGAAGCGCAGGCGATACCCGTCGACAGCCTCGAAGCGCTACGCTTGCTGACGAACCTGGAAACGGAAAAGCGCAAGCTGCTGCAAATCGTGCTGTTCGGCCAGCCGGAACTGGACGTCAAGCTGGCCCTGCCGGAAATCCGCCAGCTGGCGCAGCGCATCACCTTTCACTACCACCTGGGACCTTTGTGCCGCGACGACGTGGATTTTTATGTGGCGCACCGCCTGCGCGTGGCCGGTTTCGACGGCGCGCGCCTGTTCAGCCGCGGTGGCGTGGCGCGGCTGTACCAGGCTTCCGGCGGCATCCCGCGCCTGATCAATATCATGGCGCACAAGGCGCTGATGGTGGCGTATGGCGAAGGCAGGCAGCAGGTCAGCGCCCGCCACGTGGCGCTGGCAGCCAGTGATACCCTGGCTAGCAAGCGGCACTTTTGGCTGCGGCCGTGGCTGTGGCTGGTCGGCGCCGGCGTGCTGGCCGCCGCCTGCGCCGTGAGCTGGACCTTATTGAACCGATGACGAAGATGAGCCTGTAGATGAGCCTGATTAACAAGATGTTGCAAGACCTCGATGCCCGTGGCACCCCGGACGCAAGCGGCGACGCGGGCGGCATCCGCTCGGTGCCCGAACGCGAGCGGGGCGTCTCGCGCGCGCTGGTGTTTGGCGGCGCGGCCGGCCTGACGGCCGCCGCCATCGCCCTGGGCTGGGTGTATTGGCAGCGCCCGGGCGTGCCCCCCGTGCTGGTCAGCGTGGCCAGTACGCCAGCGGCGGTGGCAGTGCCTGTACCGGTTCTTATGCCAGTAGCCGTGCCTGCACCCGCCCCGGTAGCCGCAGCGCCGGTGGCGCCGGAGCCAGTGTTCCAGGCCGAAGAAACGCCGGCGCACGACAAGGTGCGTGCTGCCGAGCTGCGCCGCATTACAGGGCAGCCAGCCCGGCGGGCGCCCGCGCCGGTGGCGAAAGCGCCGACGCCCGCTATCGCCAGCGAACGTATCATTGATGGGAAACAAGTCACGCCGCAGCAGCGCGTGGAGAATGAATACCGGCGCGCGCTGGGCCAGTTGCAAGATGGCCGCGTGTCCGAAGCGATGGCCGGCTTGCAGCAGACCTTGCAGCTCGACCCGCGCCACCAGGGCGCACGCGAAACGCTGGTGCGCCTGTTGCTCGAAGCGCAGCGCCCGGACGACGCGGCGCGCCAGTTGCAGCTGAGCCTGGTTTTGGATCCGAAACAGCCGGCGCAAGCGATGATGCTGGCCCGTTTGCAGTTCGATAAAGCCAACGGTGGCCCGGCTGCGCTCGACACCCTGATGCGCAGCCTGCCATACGCGGCCGACAGCGGCGACTACCGCGCCTTCCTGGCGGGCGTCCTGCAGCGCGAGCAGCGCTACCGCGAAGCGGCGGAGCAATACCAGCTGGCCCTGCAAGCGGCGCCCGACAACAGCGTCTGGTGGATGGGCCTGGGGATCGCCTTGCAGGCGGACCAGCACCCAGCCCAGGCGCGCCAGGCGTTCGAGCGTGCCAAGGGCTTGCAAACCCTGTCGCCCCAGTTGCAGGCGTTTGTCGAGCGCAAATTGCTGCAGTTGACGGCAGCGACGGCCAAATAAGCTGTGCCAGGGCTGGCGCGCATTGCTGCAGACCAGCCCTGACCCCCGCTCCTGCTCTTACCTTTACTTTTACTTCTGGCTGGCGTTGGCCGCCCAGTTGGCCCGCGCCACGTGCAATTTCCTGAAGCTGTCGATCAGGCGCTGGTGCCTGTCCAGCCCCCCCAGTTGCATGCTCGCTGGCGTCAAGCCGAAGAAGCGCACGCTGCCGTCCACCGACCCCATCACCGCATCCATGCGGGCATCGCCAAACATGCGGCGGAAATTGACCACGTAGTCGTCCAGTTCCAGCGCGTCATCGAGCTGCACTTCCAGCACCACGTTCAAGGCTTGATAAAACAGTTTGCGCTCGACCGTGTTGTCGTTGTACTGCAGGAAGGTTTCCACCAGCTCCTTCGCCTCCTCGAATTGCTGCAAGGCCAGATGAATCAGCAGCTTCAATTCCAGGGTTGTCAGCTGGCCCCAGTCCGTATTTTCGTCAAATTCGATGCCGATCAAGGTGGCGATGTCGCCGTACTCGTCCAGCTCGCTATTCTCCAGGCGCTCCAGCAATGCTTCCAGGCTGGCATCGTCCAGGCCATGCAAGTTCAGGATGTCGGCGCGGAACAGCAGCGCCTTGTTGGTGTTGTCCCAGATCAAATCTTCCACCGGATACACTTCCGAATAGCCAGGCACCAGAATGCGGCAGGCGGTGGCGCCCAACTGGTCATACACGGCCACGTACGCCTCCTTGCCCATGTCGGCGAGTATGCCGAACAGGGTCGCCGCTTCTTCGGCATTGGAATTGGCACCCTGGCCGGAAAAATCCCACTCGACAAAATCGTGATCGGCCCTGGCACTGAAAAAGCGCCACGAGACGATGCCGCTGGAATCGATGAAGTGCTCGACAAAGTTATTCGGTTCCGTCACGGCTTCACTGGCAAAGGTGGGCTGGGGCAAATCGTTCAAGCCTTCAAAACTGCGGCCCTGCAGCAATTCCGTCAGGCTGCGCTCCAGCGCCACTTCCAGGCTTGGGTGGGCGCCGAACGAGGCAAACACGCCGCCGGTGCGCGGGTTCATCAGGGTGACGCACATCACCGGGTAGACGCCGCCCAGCGATGCATCCTTCACCAGCACGGGAAAGCCTTGCTCTTCCAGCGCCTGTATGCCGGCCAGGATGCCCGGGTATTTCGCCAGCACCTCTTGCGGCACATCGGGCAAGGCGATTTCACCTTCGAGGATTTCGCGTTTGACGGCCCGTTCGAAAATTTCCGACAGGCATTGCACCTGCGCTTCGACCAGGGTATTGCCAGCACTCATGCCATTGCTGACGTAGAGATTTTCGATCAGGTTGGTGGGGAAATACACCACTTCGCCATCGGACTGGCGCACATACGGCAGCGAGCAGATGCCGCGCTCAGCATTGCCGGAGTTGGTGTCGATCAGGTGCGCGCCGCGCAGCTCGCCATCGGGATTGTAGATTTCCAGGCAATATTCATCGAGGATCCCGGATGGCAGCGCATCCTTGCGGCCAGGCTTGAACCAGCGCTCGTTCGGGTAATGGACAAATGGCGCGTTGGCGATGTCTTCGCCCCAGAAGCTGCCGGCGTAGAAATGGTTGCAGCTGAGCCGCTCGATATACTCTCCCAGGGCCGAGGCCAGGGCGCTTTCCTTGGTCGAGCCCTTGCCATTGGTAAAACACATGGGCGAGTGCGCATCGCGGATATGCAGCGACCACACATTGGGAATAATATTGCGCCACGAAGCGATTTCAATCTTGATACCCAGGCCGGCCAGCAATCCTGACATATTCGCGATGGTCTGCTCCAGCGGCAGATCCTTGCCCGCAATATAGGTGCAGGAGCCAGGCGCCGGATTCAAGCTCAGCAAGGCTTGCGCGTCGGCATCGAGATTGTCGACCTCTTCGATGACGAACTCGGGCCCGGCCTGCACCACCTTTTTCACCGTGCAACGGTCGATCGAGCGCAAGATGCCCTGGCGGTCCTTGGCGGAGATATCGGCCGGTAACTCGACCTGGATCTTGAAAATCTGCTGGTAGCGGTTTTCCGGATCGACAATATTGTTTTGCGACAGGCGGATATTTTCGGTAGGAATATTGCGTGTATCGCAATACAATTTCACGAAGTAAGCGGCGCACAAGGCCGATGATGCCAAAAAGTAATCGAACGGACCAGGTGCCGAGCCGTCGCCTTTGTAGCGGATGGGCTGGTCGGCTATGACCGTGAAATCATCGAACTTGGCTTCTAGACGAAGCTTATCGAGAAAGTTGACCTTAATTTCCATGGGAATCCAATATAGTGCAAAAAGTGAGCTAGGCGCTATTATCCGTGCTTTCCGCCGTACGGCATAGGCTGTTGACTGCGCCACGCCATCCCAGCGTCGTCCAGTAGCGTACAGCAGCCTACAGGCGCGCCTCGTCGCCCCATACATGGCGCATGCTGAAGTGCAGGCCCGCATCGTCCTCATGCAGAGCGGAAACGATGGCGTAGCGGCTGTCTGCCGTGTCGCGCGGGGGCCGTTGCGCCAGTTCGGTGGTGGCCAGCGGCGCGCCTTGCGGGTCGCTGAGCGGATGCACGTGGCCAGCGCCCCGTTGCGTCACCACGCCCAGCTCGCCACTGCGCAGGCGCACCAGCGTGCCGGGCGGATATTTCCCCAGCACTTTGACGAATTGCTCGCCCAGCAGCGGGTCGACGGGCATGCCCGGGTCGAGGAAGATGTGCTGCAGCGCCTGGTCGGGCAGGATGGAGCGGCGGTAGTTGCGCGCCGAGACGCGGGCGCAATAGCGGTCGGCCAGGCCGATCAGCTTGGCATTTTGCAAGATTTTATCGGCCGTGCACCCTTGCGGGTAACCGCTGCCGTCGTCATTTTCATGGTGCAAGAGCACGCAACTGAGCCATTCTTCGTCAGCGACACCGGCGCAGCGCAACAGTTCCGTGCTTTCTTGCGGATGCTGGCGCACGATACGCATTTCCTCGTCATTCAGGGGGCCGCGCCGGTACTGGAAACTGTCGTGATGGTGCAGCATGCCCACGTTCATCGTCAGCGCGGCCGCGCCGATCAGCAGCAGTTCATCGTGGGCCTTGTGCATGCCGCGCCCCACCAGCATGGCCAGCAGTGCCGTTTCGATGCAATGGCGCACGGCATAGCTGCCGGCGATCTGGTTGAGCATGATGCTGGCCAGGGAAATGTCGGCGTCGTGTTCGAGCGCGCGCAGCAGTTCGCGGGCGATGTCGCGCACGTCGCGCTCGGCATTGTTTTCGCTGCGCAAGTCCAGCAGAAAGCGTTCCAGGCGCTGCGCCGCTTCGTTGAGCAGGCGCAAGACGGAAGGCTGGTCCGGCGCGCCCACGTACAGGCCCAGCTGCAACAAGCGCCCCAGCTGCGTGCCGTCCGTGATGATCTGCCCCTTGTGCAGTTGCGGCCCGGCACTATGGTCAGCCAGGAACAGATCCCAGGGCAGGGGTTCGCCGGGAACCAGGTCGGCCGTAGCGATGCGACGCTGTACCATGCTGTTGTCCGTTTCTTCGTGCTGCCAGGGCAGGGCAGGAAGGTTAAATCGTGCGCAGGCGCTCCAGTGCCAGTTGCAAGGTCTCGTCCTGCTTGGCAAAACAGAAACGCACGATGCCCGATTCCTTGCCCTGCGCATAAAACGCGGACACGGGAATGGCAGCGACCTTGATGTGCGTTGTCAGCCATTCGGCGAACTGCGCCTCGCTGTCTTGCGAAATGGCATCGTAGCGCACGCACTGGAAATACGTGCCATCGGCCGGCAGCAGGGTAAAGCGGCTGCCCGCCAGGCCGTCGCGGAACAAATCGCGCTTGCGCTGGTAAAACGCGGGCAAGTCCAGGTAGGGCTGCGGGTCAGCCATGTAGCCGGCCAGACCGTGCTGCATCGGCGTGTTGACGGTAAAGACATTGTATTGGTGCACCTTGCGAAATTCTGCCGACAGCGCTTTTGGTGCCGCCACATAGCCCACTTTCCAGCCCGTCACGTGATACGTCTTGCCAAAGCTGGAAACGATGAAGCTGCGCGCCGCCAGTTCAGGGTCGCGCGAGAGTGAGGCGTGCGGCACGCCGTCGTAGACCATGTGCTCCCGATCTATACGGAGCGGAACACTATATGAATATGCTAATTCATTGTAAACATTGATCATAAAGTTCCATCTAGTGCTCATACACTAGATGGATGGAAAGTAGGCCATTCTTCCATCTAGTGTCAGCATATTTCAAACCACCTCGTGGCGAACTCCCAGCGCCGCGCGCCAAACTTTCTATATCAGGGGCGAGCCGCTGGGTTCATCAGGAGGAAGCAAAACATCCGGTGCGGCCTGCATGTGCCTCGTTCATAATATACTGTGAGCCAGATGAATAAAGAGAACAAACATGAGTATTGACGTTCGAACACCTATTCTTAGTACGAAATTGCCCGATGTTGGCACAACTATATTTACGGTAATGTCCACACTAGCAGCAGAGAAAGGCGCTGTCAATCTGGGGCAAGGCTTTCCTGACTTTGATTGCGATCCACTCCTGGTAGACGTAGTGACTGAAGCGATGAAGCAAGGCTTGAACCAATACCCGCCCATGACCGGTGTTCTGGTGTTGCGGGATGCCATCGCGTTAAAAATAAAAGCTTTATATGGGCGCGACTACAACCCTGCCAGTGAGATCACCATCACGGCGGGCGCCACACAAGCCATCATAACGATCATTCTGGCCGTGGTTCATGCGGGTGACGAAGTGATCGTGCTTGAGCCTTGCTACGACAGTTACGTCCCCAATATCGAATTGGCAGGCGGCGTACCGGTGCGTGTGCCATTAACGCCCGGTACCTTTAGGCCCGACTTTGAAAAAATCTCAGCCGCTATTACCGCCAATACCCGCGCCATCATCGTCAACTCACCGCACAACCCCAGCGCCACGGTCTGGACCAAAGTCGACATGCTCAAACTGCAAGACATTCTGGCGGCCACTGACGTACTCGTTATTAGTGATGAGGTTTATGAGCATACCGTTTATGATGGCCTACAACATCAAAGCGTCGCTTGCTTTCCAAGGCTGGCGGCGAGGTCTTTCGTCGTATCAAGTTTTGGCAAGACGTATCATGTGACCGGCTGGAAAGTTGGCTATGTGGCGGCACCCGCTTCGCTGAGCGCCGAATTTCGCAAGGTGCATCAATTCAATGTTTTTACAGTCAACACCCCCGTGCAATACGGGCTGGCGTCTTACATGGCTAACCCTCAACCGTATCTAAGCCTGCCCGTCTTCTACCAGCGTAAGCGCGACCTGTTCCGCGAAGGACTCGCGCGCACCAAGTTCAAATTGCTACCCAGCGAAGGCACTTATTTCCAATGCGTTGACATCTCTGCTGTAAGTGATTTGAGCGAGACCGAGTTCTGCAAATGGCTCACCACCGACATCGGCGTGGCGGCCATTCCGATGTCGGCGTTTTACGGCAATGGCTTTGACCAGCGCGTGGTGCGTTTCTGCTTTGCCAAGAAAGACGAAACACTGAATACTGCACTTGAACGGTTAGCCAAGTTGTAGGGTAATCCGGTAATCCCCCCATTTTTAGAGCACGCTAAAAGTAGAGGTTAAGCGGCCAGGGTGAGTTTCTGTTTTGGTGTGATGCCGTCAAGTGCCATGTTGGGCCGGTCGTGATTGTAAGTCCACAGCCAGCGGGTTGCAAAATCCTGGATTTCATCGAGCGTTTCAAACAGGTGATGAGCCAGCCAGTCGTAGCGCACAGTGCGGTTGTAGCGTTCGACATAGGCGTTCTGCTGCGGCTGTCCGGGCTGGATGAAGTTGATGCGGATTCCGTGCTTTGCCGCCCAAGCCAACGTCACGGCGCTGATGTACTCCGGGCCGTTATCGCAGCGAATGACCTGGGGTTTGCCACGCCATTCGATGATCCTGTCGAGGGAGCGGATGACACGCTCGGACGGCAGCGAAAAATCGACCTCAATGCCGAGCCCCTCACGGTTGTAATCGTCGATCATGTTGAACAACCGGATGCTACGGCCATCGGCCAATTGGTCATGCATGAAGTCCATCGACCAAGTGTCGTTGATCTGCGTGGGCACTGCCAACGGCAGCGGCTTCTCCCGCACCAGACGATGGCGCGGCTTGATCCGCAGATTCAGTTCCAGCTCGCGATAGATCCTGTAGACGCGCTTGTGGTTCCATTTAAATCCCTTCACGTTACGCAAATACAGGAAGCATAGGCCGAAGCCCCAGTTGCGCTGATTGTTGGTCAGGCGCACCAGCCAGTTGGCCACGATGGCGTTTTCCGCATCGAGCTTGGCACGATAGCGATAGCAGGTCTGGCTGATGCCAAACGCCTGGCAGGCCAGTCCGATTGTGGCTGAGCGCTGGGCCACCGCCCATTGCGCCATCTCCCGCCGTTGAGATGGCGCTACCACTTTTTTGTGAGGGCCTCCGCGACTATCTCGGCCTTCAAACGTTCTTCGGCATACATCTTCTTCAGGCGCCGGTTCTCGTCCTCCAGCTCCTTCATGCGGGCCATCAGCGAGGCGTCCATGCCGCCGAACTTGGAGCGCCACTTGTAAAAGGTGGCGTTGCTGATGCCATGCTCGCGGCACAGCTCAGGGACAGGGGAGCCAGCTTCGGCTTGCTTGAGGATGGCGATGATCTGGCTATCGGTAAAACGGGACGTTTTCATGCAGAACTTTCAAAAATCTGAGTTTGGAAAATTCTCCTTTTAAACGCGCTCATTTGGTGGGGGGATTACCCCTGAAAACGTCTGAGCAAGAGTTGCTTTTGCGGCCACGGCCAGCGCTCCTGCCTGGCGGATGCAATTTAGAGCCCAGCCTTTTGGATCAGATTCGCAACCCGTTCGCCGACGAGGCCAAGGTTGTAGCCCATCACAGAGTTGAAACGGTCGCGGCCGGCGACGTGAATGCCGACCACCTCGCCATTCTTGAGGTCGAAGATCGGACTTCCTGAATTCCCGCCAGCCGTATTCGCCTTATGCACAAAAAAGCCTTCGGACGTGACAGCGTCATCACCGCTAAACCCTTCGGACAGGCGCTTATACACGAACTGCGGAGTTTCTTTGTCTGGCGTGGAGAAGAACTGGATCTGTTCAGACGGCGTCATGTCCGATGGCGGCCCAGGGTAACCAATGATGGCCACGACCATATTCCCTGCGTACTGCTTGGGGTCGCGCTTATGCACTTTCAGCGGCTTGGGAAACTGTGCGTCGGTCGACGTAAGCAGGATCGCGACGTCATCTTTATCGTCCTTTGGCGGCACGGCGAAGACGCCATTCACGAAATACGTGGTGGGGACCGGGTCGACCGGACAATTGCCGGCGGCGCCCAATGGATACTCCGCATTGAATTTGATTTTGACGTCAGGCTTGACTCGCCAGAGCCTCGCTTTCTCATCGAAGTCCGCGATGATTTGCACCACATGCATGTTCGTGATCACATGGCTCTTGCCCACGACAAAGGCCGTGCCGGCTGGCCGGTCTTTCACCGACAGCAGGCCAACGCTCTTGCCAGCCTCGATGAGCGCGTTACGCTGCGGCGTCACCATATCTACCCAGCGCAGCGGGTCGTTTCGTGTCCACAGCGTGTTCCCACAAATTAAAAAGAATGGATTGCTGGTGTTGGTGAATGATTCGGCGGCGGCGTTGCTAACGACGGTCGGGTTTCCTAGCGTAAAATCGCGCGCCTGACGCTTGACCGTCAGTGTCTTGTTGAGCTCATCGATAACTTCGAGATCGGTCGGCGTCTTGGCGTCTTTCGCCAGCAGCTCGGCGAGCTGCATCGTCAGTCGTGCGATATCATCCTGCATCAACACCGACACCGTCGAGCGCTGCTGGTCGCTCAAGCGCATGAGCGTTTTCGACAGCGCCACCGGCGGGATGTCGCTCGGCCGCAGCTCGGTGACAGGCGCGTTCCCGTTGGAGCCCAGAAGCGGCGCCATTTTTAGAGTCTGAGCGTCGACGTTGGCAATGGCACCATGCTCGACGGACGTCAGGTTCTTGACCGACTTCTTGAAGTCGATTTGCTCTTTCAGCACGCCCGTCGACACGTAGCCGTCTGACTTGACTTGGCCGATGGCGGGGGCACCGTACCAGCCGACCACGAGCGCGGCGAGCAAGCTAAGTTGAGGAGATTTCATGGCGCGATCACGAATGCGCGCTTGAAGCGCAAGGGTTGATAAGGCCGCTTTGTTTCGTTCCCGAGCTCATTGGGAATGACTTGGATGCGATAATCGGTTGACTGCAGGGCCTGGACGGCAGCAGTGATATCGAACACCAGCACGGGATTGATCGGCTTGATGGCATTGCCGCTGGCGACGACGCTGACCGAACCGACGAGAACGCTAGGGCCGCCCAAGCGAGGCGACAGATACACGCCGGCCGACAGCGGCCGATTTGGCGAGGCGAGGTTCTCAAGGACCAGCAGATAGCGCGGCGGACCGTCGTTTGTCTTCTCCGGTTTGGGCGGTAGCTTGACCATGGTGTCGACGATCGGCGGCAGCTTGGTTGGCGAGGCCTCGGGCACGAAAGCTGGGGCGACATCCTCGAAGACATTGAGGTTGTCGTACGTGTAGCCCAGCTTGGCCGTGTCGAGCGTGTCAGCCACGCTGATCTGCATCGTCGTGCCATCTATCCAGGGGAAGGCGAACACGTGGTCGAGAAAATCGGATGTAGTCGGTTCCTTGGCACGGTTGGCCGGCTTGCTGCGCCAGATTTCCCACAGCCGGTCCAAGTTGCCGTGATGGGCAAAGAACGCCGGGTCGCGGGCGGCGGTGGCAAAGTCGGTCATGTCACCCAGCTTGTTGGTCGCGCTGACGCCGCCAACATAACCATGGACCGGACCGTGCGGTGAGTCTTCCATGCGGCTGTTACGATAGACGTTGATGGCATTAGGCCGCACGAGTCCGCCGATGCTGTCCCTCATCTCACGTGCAAGCGCAATGGGGTCGGATGTAGCGTGCGCGACGAACTTGGTCGCACTGAGCGCGGCGACGCCGAGCGCGCTGAGCACCGGATCGTCTTTGAAATAGTCGACTTCGTCCGGCGCCAGCGCGCGGGCGGGCGTGAACCGTACGGCGTGCGCCAGCGGACTGCCCTGCTGTGTCAACGCTGCCGGCAGCCGGCGCGTCGATGACCAGTTCCAGTACGGGAAAGACAAACTCGGATCCCCGCTCAAGGCACGCAGCTTGCGATCGAGGACGGCAAGATAGGCGCGGTGCCATGGGAGAAACCAGTAGCAGAAATGGATTTGCGCCAGGCCGCCCGTTCCTGGCGCGGCGCAGAACTCGCGGTGCGGATCGGCGTTGACGAGCCAGCCGCTCGGGTCGCGCGGATCCTTAGCCGAGCGCGCCATCATGTCGCCGACCACGGCCTCGATCTTCGCCAGTTGCGCTGGCGCGATCTTCTCGATCGAGACGCGGCGGGCGACAGGTGGGGCGCTTGGCGCCGGCCCGGCGCCAGCGCTGACGCGCTCGCCGACCAGCGAAAGGAGCGACGCCCCGGCCGCATATCCGAATCCCTTCGCTACGAACTGCCTGCGCGTCGTGGCCATGGCCTACCCCTTTTTTTGTTATTTGCCTAGCGGTACTTGAACGAATTCCGTCTCCTGGGTGATGACGTCCGCTATGAGCACTTTGGGAACGATGACATTGCCCTGGCCGGGGTCACCCTTCTCGGTCAGGCGATAGGCGACAACGACGCCGCCGGCTGCGTAGAGCCGGTCGCTCCGCCAGATGCTCGACGTTTTGAGGGAAGCGCCACCTTTGGCCGCCACTTTGACGCTGAGGAAGGCATTGGCGGAGGCGAGCGAGTTTTGCACCAGTTCACCACGCAGTGCCGACAACAGTATCGGCTGTCTGGTGACCGTATCGGCGCTAGCCAGCTCGGTTGCCAGCGCGTCGACTGCGGCCACGGTCGCCTTGTCCTTGTCTGAAGTGATCGGCGCTTTGGGCGGCGCCGCCCGGCACTGTGTCATGGTGCGCACTGCTTTCGCGAATTCGGTCGCATAGCTGCCGTCGAGCAGTGCATCGATTCCGCCCGCAGGGTAGATCAACTTGTCACTGGCCGCGACGGCGAGCAGATCGAACAGGATGTCGTCGGCCAGATCGGTGCTGGTAAAAGAGATGCTCTTATCAGTGCGAAACAACTTAGCGAACTGCGCGATCTCGTTGAGCAGGCTGCCCACCCCGATCAGTTCAGGGCCGAACGCTTCCGGCTTGATGAGCGCCTTGTCGTTGACCAGCGCGCACATATCCTTGGTGATGGCACCGATCCGTTGGCTTTCCTTGAAGTAGACAGCGACGGCATTACGGTCCGCATCGGTCAGCAGGATGCTCATTTTCCCGGCTTTCGCCGCAGGCAGGGTGGCGGCGAGCGCCTGGGCTGCTTTCTTAAACGACTCTGCCGTCCTTGCGGTTACGTGAAATTTGTCGCGGTCGGCCGCGTCGACGGTCACAGTTCCCGCTTTGCCAAACCCATCGGGAAATGCCGGAAATTCGGATGCTGCGAGCGTCGCTTCCGACTTATTTTTCGCAGCAATGGCTTCGTTGAGGGTAGTCTCGTCCTTGGCTGCGTCCACAATGTCCTGTTTGGGGTTGACGTGCTGCGCATTGGCCATCCCGGCATGGATCACGGCCATGAGCAATGCAGCACGAGCCGTAGTTATGAGCTTCGACATCATGGGCTTCCCCTAACAAGGAAATGCAGTTGATATTGCGTCCACAGAATGGATTGATAATATTATCGCAAGGTTAATTATGTCAACATATTAAATTCTATTAATCTTAATATTTTGATAGCTGTCAGTGCGGGTGGCGTGGGGGCAGCCGAGTGGCCCAGAAATCTTGATTTTTCGAGGGATTGTTCATCAATCAGGAAAGGCGGATCGGGCATTCCAAAATTCGGCCGATGAGCGTCCTTTACCAGCATGACATAGCGCGTCTTCTTTGCCCGCGAAATGAAATGATCTATACGGTCATTCGCCAGCTGCAAAAGGAGGCCATTCCGGTGCAACAAAGCTGCGAGGTTTTGGCCGTGAGTCGATCTGGCTTTTACGAGGCGCAACACCGCTCTGCCAAACCGGCGGTATGCAAGGCGAGCGTTCACTTGACGGCGGCATTCATGGCAAGCCATCAGAGCTATGGAAGCCGCCGACTGGTCACGGCCATGGCCAACGCAGGTTTGCGCATCGGACGCTACAAGGTGCGCCGTCTGATGCGCCAGGCGGCTTTGAAGCCGGTCTGGAAGCGCAAATTTGTGCATACGACAGACAGCAAATACGGCTTGCCGGTCGCTGCCAATGTGCTGAACCGGCAATTCAATCCGGCCGCGCCAAATCTCGCCTACGTCAGCGACATCACCTACATTTGGACCGGCGCCGGATGGCTGTACCTTGCCACCGTGCTGGACCTGTACGCGCGCAAAGTGGTCGGTTGGGCGATGGTGCCGAGCATGCCTGCCAAGCTGGTCTGCGATGCATTAAGCATGGCCATCGGGCAACGACAGCCGGCGCCGGGATTGATCGTGCATTCGGATCGGGGCAGCCAATATGCCAGCGCGCTGTACCAGGACATGCTGGCCCGGCATGGCTTCGTTTGCAGCATGAGCCGTAAGGGAAACTGCTGGGATAACGCCGTGGCCGAACGCTTCTTCCTGAACTTGAAAATGGAGCGCGTCTGGCAGCGCCAATATGCCAACCATGCCGAAGCAAAGGCCGACATCACCGATTACATCGTCGGCTTCTACAACTGCAAGCGTATCAATTCAGCATTGGGCAATCTGCCACCCACCGTCTATGAACGGAAAATGGCAGCACGCGAACCTATTGTTGTGTCCGAAATTACTTGACCACCACAGGGCAGAGGTAGGTATTACTTCTGAACGAGTGGGTATAAGCCCAAATATTCTTGCCCTTCAAATGAACTTTCCCAATCCTCCAGAACAGGGAAAATTTTGACGCCTCCTTGTTTAAACCCATCAAAATATCCAAGTTCCCATGGAGTCCACTTTGATGATGACGAGTTCTCCGTCGCAATAAAAATCAATGACGAGCAGGATTTCATCCTATCCCGAAGCACTGCAGCGGTTTTAGGTGTGACCCTGGTACGGTCTAGCTCCGCATCATCAATCCAATCGACGTAGACTTTTTTTCCTTGCTCTTCGAGAACCAGCTTTACGCCAAGAACAATCTCTGCATCCTTGGTGCTATGCGACAAGAACACGTCGTATGTCTGCCATGAGGCGTACTGCTCCATTGACTCCGTAACAATACTTTTTGCGGTGGCGCGAAACTTCTGGTTTACATGAGCTTGAGCACGTCGCCGGATTTCACTTTGCTTGTAAAACGCCATTTAAATCTCCATCTAATCTAAATTTTACTTACCGGCGGCAATAGCGGCTTGTTCAACCCAATCGCCTAAATTGTCACGTCCTTTATCTTTATTCCAAAGATAATGATTGTATCCGTCAACGCGGAGATCGCAGCAACCGGTAGTTTCACCACTGAGATCAGCTATCTTACTAATATCAATGGTTAAAATGCCATTTCCCCGCTCGATGCTTCGCTCGATCTCGTATGCAACCCACTTACTTTTATCGGTCTTTTCGCCAACTAGCACCACAGTCACCGAGGTACTTTCCATTTGCGTATTAATCCAGTCGCGAATCGCCTTTTCACCGTCTTTCTCTACTTTTTCAAATTCCGCTTTATCAATAAAGCCGGACTTTAATGCGCCAGATATGACATTGCTATTTCTGACGTTCATTGCACGCTGAACATCATCATATTTGAAGCTGAAAAATACTTTGCGAGCCATTTTATATCCTCATAAAAGTTTCAGAATTTCAAGAACAATTTCCCCTACTTTTTCAATCTTGGTATCGCTGGAACCCAATAATTTCAAGCTCTCCAATATTTTCTTCCCATTTGGATAGTTAGCTTCAGTGAACTCACTTATCACTTCTTCCCATATTTCTTGAGCAACGTAACCAGTGATGCCGATTGGGATGATGAACAACCCATTTGCCTTAGCGATCCGATATTCCTCTTCCATACCATTGGAGAGGACTACCTTGCCGTCTACAAGTTTATTGCCAAAAACGAACAGGCCAATGCCTGCATGCGCAATCATTGTGCGTCGATACTCGCTCCACAGTTCTGACAAAGGGCGGTCTCCAGTCGCAGATTGGGGAAATGGCCTTAGTAATAGCTTGTCCTCACCTAATTTTCCGCCATCCAATACCGTTTGCTCAAGCACGCCAGCTATGACAGCACTTCCCACGCCCAGTCCAAAGCCTGATACGACGCGATAATTTCGCTTGTTGATTTCGCGACTTAAGCGGTAGATAGCGTTCTCAGCTTCTTTTTGCGCCCATGGAGTGTACTCGTGCGCAGCACCCGATATAAAGACCGTGCGCATCTTAAATTTATTTTCGAGTTGACGCAGAATGGCAGTAATTTCCGAGAATTCGTCAACGTATGTTACCTTGATGCCAACACGCAACAATTCCACTCCAAATAATTGTTCTTTGCGCTGTCGGTATTCGAAATCTGCTTGCTCCTCTTTTTCGCCACGCGCGACACGTCGCAGTATGCAGTAATGCTGTCGCTGGTCATTTGCGTAGCTAATTCGAACTCGGCTTAATATATATTCTAAATTGGGATCGGTAAAACTAAATCCGACAAATAAAAACGTCTGCGAAACCAAATCACCGCTAAGCGCAGTAATAAATGGTTGCATTTTTATATGATATTTTTCATAGTCGTCACGAGTCAGCACGGCGTCACTTGCGTGGTTTGCATCGCCGTGCATTTTATAGACTATCGCATCCCGATTTCGAACTGTGACTGCCAGCTGCTTGGTAGTGTATTTTACGTCTGGAATTTTCCCGCTTCGTGCCAGCGCAGTTTCTATCAATTTGTCGTAATTGGTTGTCCAGAAAGTGCTAATGGGCAGCCGGGAGAGAATTTTATGATTTTCTGTTGGTGCCAGATTCCGACAAAATTCTGTTACTAGTAACTGATTCAGCTTTGCGCGATTAGCCTGATTCGCGTTGGAATGGTATTGCGCCAGAGCTACTAGGTCCCCTTCTTTCTCTACATCAAGATCCAGGTCTTCTGCGATTGGACGAAGCAGATTTTTCCAGTCAACGAATCCGGCGCTGCGGGAGAATCCTGCGCCAGCAAAGATGGCAAGATTTCCCTCATTCAACTCTGTCGATAGGGCGTCAACCAGTCGAATCTTGTCCTTGTCCAGCATGTTTAGCCTTTGCGTGATGGTGTGAGGTTGCACTGGCGAACTGATGTACAGTTCCCTTAGAATGATAACTCTCCGCAAGCAAAGTTGCACAATAAAAATCAGAAAATATAAATGTTTTTTGATAATTATAAAAAATTTCAGTGCGCCCGCTCAAGATTGCGCCCAGCGGCTAAGGCACTAAGTTCGAATCAATCGACTTGATCTGCGCGTTATCCGACGTAGCGCGGTCTTGCCTGTATGCGCATCAATCCACCCAAGTTAAGGGATTGGTGTGCGTTTAAGTAATTTATTTTCAACATTAATATAAATACACTTGACATCGAATTAAAATCGCGGCGGGCAGTGTGGATTTTTATTTCCACTGGCTGCCATGTCCGTTCTGACCACGCTGTTTCAAGATTTCGCCGCCCGATTATGCTCGCCAGAATTTCTCCTCGACGCTCGCCACGCCGATCATCCGACCGCATTCTCGCGCTGCCGCAAGCTGCCCCTGGCGATGCTGGTCGCCATCATGCTGACCGGCATGCGGATGAGCATCCAGGCCGAACTGGACACCTTCTTCGCCCATCTTCGCCAACAAGCCCAACTGGTCCACGAGGTGTCCGAGCAGGCGTTCGCCCAAGCGCGTGCCAAGCTATCCCTGAGCGCCATTCCGGGCCTCAACGACTGGCTCATCGCGCGCGCCGAGAAGGACAGGTTTGTGCCGCGCTGGCGCGGGCTACGCTTGGTCGCCGCCGACGCCTCGACGGTGCGTTTCGGTCTGCGGGCCAGCCATGTTAAGCGCGCCGCTCTGGCCGATCAAATCCTGTTCGGCCTGTTCTTGCCGGGGCCTGACCTGATGCTCGCTGCCTCTCTGCACAACGTCCACGAACGCGGCGAGCGCCAGTTCCTGTTCGAACACCTGGACCGGCTTTCCCCGGACGACCTGCTGCTGCTCGACCGTGGCTATCCCTGCCGCTGGCTGGTCGCCGTGCTCAACGACCGCGCCATCAAGTTCTGCATGCGCGTCGACAATGCCAGCGGCTTTGCCTGCGTACGCACGTTCATGCGCTCGGACGCGCTTGAGCAGGTCGTCATGCTGCCCGCGCCGAACAAGCGAGACGCGCTCGACTACGAGTGCCCGCGCAAACCGCAGCGCGTGCGCCTGGTGCGCAACGTCTCGCCCAGCGGCGAGCAGCGTGTGCTGATGACCAACCTGTTCGACGAGGAACTCTACCCGGCCGACTGCTTCGCCGAGCTGTACCACAAGCGCTGGGGCATCGAAGAGGCGTTCAAGCGGCTCAAGCACCGGCTCAATCTGGAGCACGTCACCGGACTGACCCAGCAGGCCGTGGCGCAGGACGTCGCCGCTAAAATCGTCTGTGACAACCTGCAAGCCCTCGTCGCCCTGACCGCACATGCCGACGCCGATCTGCCTGACAGTCAACGCGTCAATCATGCCTACGCCCACACCGCGCTCAAGCCCTTGATGCCCATTCTTCTGCTTGGCCGAAGGATCGGCAGAAAGGTCGGCAAGCTACTGCGGGCAATGCTCGACTTGATTGGCGGCCGGACCTACCGCCATCGCGAAAATCTCTCAAAACCACGAACTCCAGGCCGAAAACCGCATAAGGCCATGAGTCAGAAAAATTGCTGAAATGTCTTAACTTGGGTGGATTGCCTTGCGTGTGAGCCTGGCCGGCTCAGCTTGCCAGCGTCCAGCCTTCTGGCAGCATGATCTTGAACATGCCGGCCTTGGCCGTCTTGCGGGCCAGTTTCAGCAGGGCCTTGTCCTTGGTGATGAGGATGTCGGCATTGGCGTCGCGCGCCAGTTCGAGGAATTTCTGGTCATCCTTGTCCGTGCAGACGGGCAGGCGCACGCCGGACACGGGGGGCGCCACTACCGTGATGTGCGCGTTGAAACGGGCGGCAGCCACGGCCCGGCTGGCTTCATCGAGCGGCAGATGCTTGTAGTGCAGCACGACAAGATATTCCGCGCGGCAATCTTCGCGCGTGATGGCGTGTACGGCGCCGCTTTCCATGGCCGCCAGCAGGGGCGCCCAGCGCGGGTCGTTGAAGACGAAGAGGTCGAGGCAAACGTTGGTGTCGAGGACGAGTTTTTGTGGAGCAGGTATCATGTCGGCAATTCTATTCTGTAGTGATAATTTATGTTGATCGTGCTTTCGCCCGCCAAGAGTCTCGACCTGGAGACGCCGCCAACAACCGCGTTGCACAGCACCCCCGATTTTCTCGACCATTCCGCCCAGCTCATCGAGCGCATGCGCCAGTTTTCGCCAGCCGAGGTGGGCAGCCTGATGGGCATTTCCGATGCCTTGTCCGCCCTCAACGTGGCCCGCTACGCTTCCTGGACACCCCAGCTCGATGACGCGCGCCAAGCTATCATGGCCTTCAATGGCGACGTGTACGCGGGTTTTGAAGCGCGCAGCCTGCAGCCGGCCCAGCTTGATTATGCCCAGTCGCAGGTGCGCATCCTGTCGGGATTGTACGGCTTGCTGCGTCCGCTGGACCTGATCCACCCGCACCGCCTGGAAATGGGCACGCGCCTGTCGACGGCGCGCGGCAAGGATTTATATGCATTCTGGGGCGACACCATCACCAACGGCCTGAACCGTACGGCCAAAGAGCAGGGCGCCAAGGTGCTGGTCAATCTTGCTTCCGAAGAATATTTCAAGTCCGTCAAGCCGCGCCAGCTGGACGTGCCCGTCATCGCGCCCGTGTTCGAGGACTGGAAGAACGGCAAGTATAAAATCATCTCGTTCTACGCCAAGCGTGCGCGCGGCATGCTGGCCCGCTACGCCGCCGTCAATCATATCCGCGATCCGCAGCAATTGAAGCATTTTGACGTCGATGGCTACGCGTATGTGCCGGAGGCGTCGAATGACAAGAGCTGGGTATTCCGGCGCAAGGTGGGTGAATAAGTAGAAAACAAGTAGAAAAAAACCGGGCTAGCCCGGTTTTTTATTGCAGCTTGCTTGTTGCCGATTACTGCCAGAATTTCCACCACTTGCGTTCCTTGTTCACCCCTTCCGGGCTGAGGAATGCCGTGTTCGGGTAGTTCTTGCTCAGCACGCGCAAGGTGTCGTCGCGCAGGTCGGTCAAGCCCAGCTTGTCGTACGAGCGGTACATGATGAACAGCGCTTCCTCGATCGCCGGCGAGGCGGCAAAGTCGCTCACCGTCGTTTGCGCGCGGTTGGCGGCGGCCAGGTAGGCGCCACGGCGGTAGTAATAGCGCGCCACGTGCACTTCGTATTTCGCCATCGCATCGATCAGGTAGTTCATGCGGGCAAGCGAGTCGGGCGTATACTTGCTGTTCGGGAACTTGTCGACCAGTTGCTTGAACGCCGCAAACGCTTCGCGCGTGGCTTTCGGATCGCGCTCGGTTGGATCTTGCTCATACAGGAAGTTCAGGAAGCTGATCTGGTCGTTAAAGCTGATCAGGCCCCGCAAGTAGTACATATAGTCTACATTGGCGTGGTTTGGATGCAACTTGATGAAGCGTTCGACGGCGGCCAATGCCTGAGCCTGGTCTCCCGCCTTATAATACGCGTAAGCGATCTCCATCTGCGCTTGCAGAGCATAGTTGCCGAAAGGATAGTTAGCCTCCAGCTTCTGGAACAGGCCGATTGCAGCTTCATAGTGCTGCCCGGCCATTTCATCACGCGCCTCCGAGTATAATTTCGTAACGGACCAGTTTTTGGTCTCATCCACTTTTTCAGGCAACAAGCTGCAAGCGGACATGCCGAGCAGAACGACTGAAGCGACTACCAACGATAATTTTTTTTGCATGACGTTTTGCAAGAAGGTTTTAACCAAGATTTTACAATAGGCTGATTATAGCCGATGGGAATGCTGTGATATTAACTCCGAAGCCTAATTTGGCTGACCCCGCGTTTGACTCCCTTTCTGATCATGGCGCCGAAGATGCGTTTGACGGCGATTTAGCCGCCGACGACGTCTTCGAGGAAATGCCCCCGATTACATTGGAACTGACGCCGGACGCCTGCGGCCACCGCCTCGATAAAGTCATCTCCAAGCTGGTGCCGGAATACTCGCGCAGCCGCTTGCAATTGTGGCTGGAAGCCGGTTTCGTGACCGTGGACGGAAAAGTTGCCAAACGCAACATGACCGCCTATGGCGATGAGAAGATCGTCATTCTGCCGCAAAGCGCGCCGGAAGACGAGGCTTTTAAGCCGGAAGCGATGGAATTGAACATCGTGCACGAAGATGACCATATCATCGTGATCAACAAACCGGCAGGCCTGGTCGTGCATCCGGGCCCCGGCAACTGGTCGGGCACCCTGCTCAACGGCCTGCTGCACCATTGCCCGCAACTGGCGGGCGTGCCGCGCGCCGGCATCGTGCACCGCCTGGACAAGGATACCAGCGGCCTGATGGTGGTCGGCAAGACGCTCGCGTCGCAAACGGATCTGGTGCGCCAGTTGCAGGCGCGCACCGTCAAGCGCGAGTATTTCGCGCTGGTGTGGGGCACGCCGAAAACGGCCGGCACCATCGACGCCTCCATTGCGCGCCACCCGCGCGACCGGGTCAAGATGGCCGTGTCGGAGAATTTCTCTGCCAAGCCGGCCATCACGCACTATGAATTGATCAGCAGCGGCGAACTCGACCGCCGTCCCGTGAGCCTGATGCAATGCCGCCTGGAAACAGGCCGCACGCACCAGATCCGCGTGCACATGCAGCACCTGGGTTTTGCGCTGGTGGGCGACGCCGTCTACGGCAAGCAGCACCTGGTGTCCATCTTCTCGCGCCAGGCGCTGCAGGCGCGCCGCCTGGGCCTGGTGCATCCAGGCACGCTTGAAGCGTGTGAATGGATAGTGCCGCTGGCCGATGATTTCGCTGAACTCATCGCCAAGGCCGGCATTGCCGAGCCGGAACAGGTCTGATGGCCGCAGCCCTGCCTTGCATCGTGCCGCACTGGCCCGGCTTGCCCGCCAACGTGGGTGCGCTTGCCAGCGTGCGCACGGGCGGCGTCAGCCTGGGCCCTTACGCTGACGGGCAGGGCGGCGGTGGCTTGAACCTGGGTGTGCATGTGGGCGACGAGCCCGCGCACGTGGCCGCCAACCGCGCGCGCCTGACGGCGCTCTTGCCGGTCGAACCAGCCTGGCTGTCGCAGGTGCACGGTGTGGCCGTCGCCGATGCCGCCAGCCTGGACGGCTGCGTGCCGGACGCCGATGCCAGTATCGCCACGCAGGCGGGCGCCGTGTGCGTGGTGATGACGGCCGATTGCCTGCCTGTACTATTTTGTTCGCATGACGGCTTGGTGGTGGGCGCGGCCCATGCGGGCTGGCGCGGCCTGGCCAATGGCGTCTTGCAGCGCACGGTGGAAGCCATGCGCGCGCAGGGGGCGACGCAGATTCTTGCCTGGCTGGGGCCAGCGATTGGCCCGCAGCAATTTGAGGTAGGGCAGGATGTGCTGCAGGCATTTCGCGACGGCGCGCGCGACGATACCGAGCGGCAAGTGCTGAGCGCCGCGTTTGCCGCCATCGATGGCAAGCCGGGAAAATACCTGGCCGACATTTACGCGCTGGCGCGCACCATGCTCCTGCGCGATGGCGTGGCGCAAGTGGCGGGCGGGCAATACTGCACCGTCAGCGATGCGGCGCAATTTTACTCGTACCGGCGCGATGGCATCACGGGAAGACAGGCCAGTTTGATCTGGCGCAAATAAACTGCACGGCAGGCACTTATGTGTCTGCCGTTTTATCGTCTGCTGAGGCCAGCGTGCTAGCCTTGCGTGCGGCGATGCGCTCAGCCTTGCGTTTGCGTCGCCGTGAGCCCGTCAGATAGAATAGGATGGACAGCGGGATGACGCAGTACAGCGCGAAGGTCATCACCCCGGCGACGATGGACGGTTCCGTCAGCGCCATGAGGCCGACGACATAAATCCAGGCAACAGCGGTCATGAGCATCATCAGTAATGGCAGTCAGTAAGAGTTTGCATGCAGGTGGCCCGGTAGTGACTATTTATTTTTGACTGCTTTTTAATTCTTGAATGGACTTACACATCTATGAATATGCCCGATCCTCAAACGATGACCAAAGAATGGATGGCGCAGATCAGCAATCCCGAGCAGTGGAAGACATGGTTCAACATGGTACCGCAGCAGCCAAGCAATCCGCTTGCCGGTATTTTGCAGGATGCGGGCGCCAGCATCAAGCCGGAAGCGGTCGAGCAGCTGAAAAATGCCTACATGGCCAAACTGACGGGCCTGTGGGCCGAGTTCATGGCCGGCAAGGCGCCCGAGCTGAAAGACCGCCGCTTTGCCGCGCCCGCCTGGCAGGCAAGCCCCTTGTCGGCCTTCAATGCCGCCAGCTATCTGCTGAATGCCGAATTTCTCACCGCCATGGCCGATGCCGTGGAAGCGACGCCGCACCAGAAGCAAAAGATTGCCTTTGCCGTGCAGCAAATCGTCGACGCCATGTCGCCCGCCAACTTCCTGGCCACCAATCCCGACGCGCAGCAAACCCTGATCGAGACCAAGGGCGAGAGCCTGGCCAAGGGCTTGAACAATATGCTGGCCGACATGCAGAAGGGGCGCATCTCGCAGTCCGACGAATCGGCCTTCGAAGTGGGCCGCAACGTGGCCACTACGCCCGGCACGGTGGTGTTTGAAAACGCGCTGTTCCAGCTGATCCAGTACACGCCGACGACGTCCACGGTACACCAGCGGCCCCTGTTGATGGTGCCGCCATGCATCAATAAATTCTATATCCTTGACTTGCAGCCGGAAAACTCGCTGGTGCGCTACGCGGTGGAGCAGGGCAATACCGTGTTCCTGATGTCGTGGCGCAATCCGGACCTGAGCATGCAGCACGTGACGTGGGACGATTACGTCGAGCAAGGCGTGATTGCGGCCATCAAGGTGGTGCAAGACATTTCCGGCCAGGACAAGCTGAACATGTTCGGTTTTTGCGTGGGTGGCACGATTGTTTCCACCGCGCTGGCCGTGCTCAAGGCGCGCGGCGAGAATCCGGCCGCCAGCCTGACCCTGTTGACCACTTTCCTCGATTTTTGCGACACGGGCGCGCTCGATGTCTTTATTGACGAACAGCAAGTGGCGCTGCGCGAGCAAGCGCTGGCCAAGGGCGGCCTGATGTCGGGGCGCGACCTGGGCAGCACGTTCTCCAGCCTGCGCCCGAACGACCTGGTGTGGAATTACGTGCAGTCGAACTACCTGAAGGGCAAGGAGCCGGCCGCGTTTGACTTGCTGTACTGGAATAGCGACGGCACCGGCTTGCCGGGCCCCATGTTTTGCTGGTATCTGCGCAACACGTATCTGGAAAACAGCCTGAAAGTACCGGGCAAGCTGACGGTGGCCGGCGAAAAAGTGGACCTCAGCAGTATTGACGCGCCGGCCTTCATCTATGGCTCGCGCGAAGACCATATCGTGCCCTGGGGCGCGGCGTACGCCAGCACGGCCCTGCTGAACCCGAAAAAACCGGCAGCCAACCGCTTCATCCTGGGCGCCTCGGGCCATATTGCCGGCGTGATCAATCCGGCATCGAAGAAAAAGCGCAGTTACTGGAGTAATGACCAGCCACGCACGGCCAAGGCCAGGCCGCAAAGCGCCGAACAATGGATGGAAGGCGCAACCGAGCATGTGGGCAGCTGGTGGTCCGAATGGGCGGCGTTTTTGGCCGAACATGGCGGCGCCGAGGCCAAGGCACCGGGCAAGCCGGGCAACAAACGCCATGCTGCTATCGAGCCGGCGCCGGGGCGGTATGTTAAAGTCAGGGCAGATTAAGGGCGCAAGCCGCATTGCCTGACAAGACTGGAGTGATCTCCGGTCTTGTCAGGAATCTACTTTTAGTTGCGTTGCAATAAATGTGGGAATCTTCGCCCCGGATGTGTAATGGAGCCGTTTTCCACTCTATAATGAAAAAGTAGGCAGGTGCGAAAGCGGACCCACGTTCGCTTTTTTTTCGGATTAACTCAGTATGCGCTGCGGCGCAATAAGTGGAACTTGTGATGAGTAGTGCAAAAAAAAATAGTGACCGCCTGATTAAAAAGTATCCAAACCGCCGTCTGTATGACACGCAAACCAGTTCCTACATCACCTTGACGGACGTCAAGCAACTGGTGTTGGACAATGAGGTCTTTACGGTCGTCGATGCCAAATCCAGTGAAGATTTGACGCGCAGCATCTTGCTGCAGATCATTTTGGAAGAGGAAGCGAACGGCGCGCCCATGTTCACGAGCACCGTGTTGTCGCAGATCATCCGCTACTATGGCCACGCCATGCAGGGCATGATGGGATCCTACCTGGAAAAGAACGTGCAAGCGTTCACCGATATCCAGCACAAGTTCACGGGCACCTCGGCCGGCAGCTTCGAAGGCAAGCCATTCAGCCCGGAAATGTGGACCCAGTTCATGAATGTCCAGGGCCCGATGATGCAAGGCATGATGAACAACTACATCGACCAGAGCAAGAGCCTGTTCGTGCAGATGCAGGAACAAATGCAGAGCCAGAGCAAGAATCTGTTTGGCACGTTCCCCTTCGTCCCACCCGTTCCCCCGACGGATAAAAAGTAGTCACTGCCAGGCGCTCACGGGCAATTGAGCGCCCGGGAGTTGCATTGACAGCATCAAAACAGTATAGTTCTGCCAGCAAGGGGCGGCTCGGGGTACAATAGCCGATTCGCCTCACCATTTTCCTAGCTGCCAACTATGTCTGAAATTCACCGTATTCCCGTTCCTTCCGCCCAGCCAGAGGCCATGCTGGCCATGCCAGGTGCGGCACCGAAAGTGGGCTTTGTCTCGCTTGGCTGCCCGAAAGCGCTGGTCGACTCCGAACAAATCCTGACCCAACTGCGCGCCGAAGGCTACGAAACGGCGAAATCCTACGCTGGCGCCGATCTGGTGATCGTCAATACCTGCGGTTTTATCGATGCCGCCGTGCAAGAGTCGCTCGACGCCATCGGCGAAGCGCTGGCCGAAAACGGTAAAGTGATCGTCACCGGCTGCCTGGGCGCCAAGAAAGATGCTGCCGGGGACGACATCATCATGAAGGTGCATCCGAAAGTGCTGGCCGTCACCGGTCCGCACGCGCTGGCTGAAGTGATGGACTCGGTGCACTTGTACCTGCCGAAACCGCACGCACCGTTCCTCGACCTGGTGCCGCCGCAAGGCGTCAAGCTGACGCCGAAGCATTACGCCTACCTGAAAATTTCCGAAGGCTGCAACCACCGCTGCAGCTTCTGCATCATCCCGTCCATGCGCGGCGACCTGGTCTCGCGGCCTATCGGCGAACTGATGCTGGAAGCGGAAAACCTGTTCAAGTCGGGCGTCAAGGAATTGCTGGTCATTTCGCAAGATACCTCGGCATATGGCGTGGACGTGAAATTCCGTACCGGCTTCTGGAATGGCCGTCCGGTGAAAACCCATATGACGCAGCTGACGGAAGCGCTGGGCGAGCTGGCCAAGACCTACGGCGCCTGGGTGCGCCTGCATTATGTGTACCCGTACCCGCACGTGGACCAGATCATCCCGATGATGAGCGGCGGCCACATCCTGCCGTATCTGGACATTCCGATGCAGCATGCGCACCCTGACGTGTTGAAACGCATGAAGCGTCCTGCCAGCGGCGAGAAAAACCTGGACCGCATCCAGGCCTGGCGCGCCATCAACCCGGACCTGACCATCCGCTCGACCTTCATCGCTGGTTTCCCGGGCGAAACAGAAGCGGAATTCGAGTATTTGCTCGACTTCCTCAAGGAAGCGCAGATCGACCGCCTGGGCTGCTTCGCCTATTCGCCAGTGGAAGGCGCGACCGCCAACGCGATCGCCAATCCGGTGCCGGAAGAGTTGCGCGAAGAGCGCCGCGGCCGCGTGATGCTGCTGCAGGAAGAAATCTCGAAAAAACGCCTGCAAGCGAAGGTCGGCAAGACCGTGCGCGTGCTGATCGATGAAATCACCCGCACCGGCGGCGTGGGCCGCTCCAGCGCCGATGCGCCGGAAATCGACGGCGTCGTGTACGTCAAGCCGCCATTCGAGCCGCACCGCAAGCTGGCCGTGGGCCAGTTCGTCGATGTCACGATTACCTCTTCCGATGCGCATGACTTGTGGGGCGCTGCCGAGTAAGCAGGTGTAACAGTCGTACGGCATACAGGGCGTAAAGCCCTTACAATCAAGGCGGACCAGCAATTGCTGGCCCGCCTTTTTTATTGCCGACGCCACCATGACCCACACAAAATCTCCGCAGACCGCGCTGATCCACAGCGATTACCAGGCGCCGCAAGGCTTTGCGGCGTTTCCCAACGCCATCCACCACGCATCGACCGTGCTATTCAAGGATGTGGCAGCCATGCGTTCGGGTGACTGGAAGGAAAAGAACGCCTATACCTACGGCTTGCACGGCACGCCCACCACCTTTACGCTGGAAGCGCGGCTGGCCGAGATCGAAGGCGGCAAGCACTGCCTGCTGGCTCCGTCGGGCCTGGCGGCCATCGCCATGGCGGACTTTGCGCTGCTGAAGACGGGCGATGATGTATTGCTGCCGGAAAATATCTACAATCCGAACCGCGAGCTGGGGCGCTGGCTGGCGCAGGATTTCGGTATCACGGCGCGTTATTACGATCCGCTGATCGGTGCCGGCATCGCTGCCTTGATCCAGGACAATACCAAACTCATCTGGACGGAAGCGCCGGGTTCCGTGAGCATGGAAGTGCCGGACTTGCCCGCCATCTGCGCCGCCGCCCATGCGCGCGGCGTGCTGGTGGCGCTGGACAACACCTGGTCGGCGGGCCTGGCCTTGCGCGGCTTCGAGCTGGGCGCCGATATCGTCATGCAGGCGCTGACGAAATACCAGTCGGGCGGCTCGGACGTGCTGATGGGCGCGCTGATCACGCGCGACCGGGCGCTGCACGAGCGCCTGGCGCAGGCGCACATGCGCTTGGGGCTGGGCGTGGGCGCGGACGATGCCTACCTGGTGCTGCGCGGCTTACCCACCATGAAGCTGCGTTTCGACGCACACGACGCGGGCGCCCGCACGGTGGCTAGCTGGCTCAAGGGCAGGCCGGAGATCGCCACGGTACTGCATCCGGCGTTCGAAGATTGCCCGGGCCACGCCATCTGGCAACGCGATTTTACGGGTGCGGGCGGCCTGTTTTCCGTGCTGTTCGATCCCCGCTACACGGAAGAGCAGACGGACCGCTTCGTCGATGCCTTGCAATTGTTCAAGATCGGTTACAGCTGGGGCGGCGCCAACAGCCTGGTGATGCCGTACCGCATCGCCGGCATGCGCACGGGCTGGCAACTGCCGGGGCAACTGGTGCGCCTGAATGTAGGCTTGGAAGATCCACAGGACTTGATCGCCGATATCGAACGGGCGTTCGCGGCGATGTGAAGGCACGCGGGCCAGCAGGATGGCTTGCCCGCATGCAGCTTGCTGGCTTTACACGGGGACGGGATTGTTGTTGTTCAGGTCGAGGAAGCCGCGCAGCAGGCGGTACGCTTTCCACAGCCAGGCCACGCCCCAGACGATGAAGGCCAGCGGAATGCCGATGATGGTTACCCACAGCACGGCGCCGACGACGATCCAGAAGACATACCACCAGAAGGAACGGATCATCCAGCTGTGATGGCTGGCCACGAAGGTCCCGGCCGCCTCATCGCGCTTCACATAATTGATGATGAGCGGAATGAAGGAAAACGCGCCCAGCGAGAACACGAAGCTGGCGCCATGAATCAGGTACAGCCACCAGGCCAGGTTCTTGGTCTGCTGGAGTGTGGTATCGAACGTAATATCTTGTGACATGTAGTCTCCTGCTTTTTGCTCAAGTTTTAATTGTAACAAGCAAAGCGGCGAGGGGGCGCAGGCCACGCATGGAGAGGCTGATGATTTGTTGAACTTAAATAGAATGCATACGAAGTTGGCGCAAGGCAGCGCATGGCTGCGGCGCGCCTTGCCGGCGCTGCTGCTGTGCGCCATGAGTGCCGCTGCGCACGCCGCCGATGGCACCCTGGAGGCCGATTTCGCCGCCGGACTGAAGGAAGAGGGATTAGCGGGCGCCGTGTGGAGCGAAGTCTTGCCTGATGGCAAAGTGCGCACGGGTGCCGTGGGCTTGCGCGATGCCGCCAAGCAAGCGCCCATGTTGGCGGACACGCGCGTGCAGGTGGGTTCCGTGGCCAAGGTGGCGTTGGCGCTGGGCGTCTTGCGCCTGATCAGCGAAGACCGGTTCACGCTCGACACACCTTTGCAGCAGGTGCTGCCCGAGCTGGCACTGAAGAATCCGTGGCAGGCCAGCGACCCCGTGCGCATCCGCCACCTGCTGGCGCACACCTCGGGCCTCGACAACGTGCGTTTCTGGCAAGCCTTCAGTTTGAAGCCGCAGCCGGACACGCCGCTGGCCGCCGCCTTTGACGGCAGCGGCAGCCTGCTGCGCGTGCGCGCGCGTCCCGGCAGCCGCTATGCGTATTCGAACATGGGCTATGGTTTGCTGGGCATGGTGATCGAGAAGGTCACGGGCCAGCCGTATGAGCGCTACCTGGACGCGCAGCTGCTGCAGCCGCTGGGCATGGCCGATTCCACCTTTGGCTTCGTCACGCAGACGGGTGCGCACGCGGACCCGCGCCTGGCCATGGGCCATTTCGAGCATGGCGCAGCGCAAACGGCCGTGCCCCAGTACCTGCGCCCGGCCAGCCAGTTCACCACCACGGCGGCCGACATGGGTCGGCTGGCGCAATTTCTGATGGGCGACGGCAAGCTGCAGGGTGAGCAGTTCATCGACCTGGCCCTGATGGGCGCCTTGTCGGAACCGGCCGGCACGGACGCGGCGCAGGAGGGCCTGGCCACCGGCCATGGCCTGGCGCTGGCCGTGCGCGACCGCCATAACGTGGTGGGCGCCTGCCACCCGGGCACGACGGTAGGTTTCAGGGCCATGCTGTGCATCTACCCGGAACAAGGCAGCGCTTTTTTCGTGGCCTTCAATACGGACGCCGAGCAGGCCGATTACGAACGCTTCAACCGCTTGCTGCTGCGCGACTTGGACGTGCCGCTGCGCGCGCCGGCCGCCGACGGCACGCCTGCGCCCGGCGTGGAAAACTGGCAGGGCGTGTATGTGCCGTCGCCCAGCCCCATGGCCAGCATGGCCTGGGTCGATGCCGTCTTCGGTTTTACGCGCCTCAAATGGGATGGCGCATCGCTGTTCCTGATTCCGTTCCAGGGCGAACCGAAGGAGCTCGAACCGGTGGGCGGCTTGCTGTTCCGCGCCAGCGACCGCAGCACCGCTTCGCACGTGCTGCTGCAGGAAGACGGCCGGCATGTGCTCAGCGACGGCTTGCGCAGCTATGAACGGGCCTCGATGCTGCGCATGCTGGTGCTATGGGGCAGCCTGGCGCTGGGCGCGGTGGGCTTGCTGTATGTGTTGCTGGTGGGCCTGTGGCGCGCCGCGCGGCGCACCCTGCGGCGCGGCGACCATCTGTTCGCGCCGCTGCTGTCCATGCTGGCGCTGTTGCTGCCCGCGCCCTTCTTTTATTTCCAGTCGTATCTGCGCCTGGGCGACGTGACGGCCGCCAGCGTGCTGCTGGCGCTGGCGACAGGCGCATTGCCGCTGGCCATGGCTATCGGCCTGGCGCGTTGCTGGCGCAGCCGTGGATCAGAATCGGGCGCGCTGGAAAAATGGGACTGGGTGGCCTTGCTGGCAGCGCTGCAATTGCTGCTGGTGCTGGCCTGGTGGGGGCTGCTGCCGCTGCGCTTGTGGCAGTTGTAGGGCAGACCTCGTATATTGAATATACCGCATTCCCGTCAGATAATGAGGACCTGGTAGTGGCCAGGCAAGAGTGACAATTCACGTATTTTACAGAAGAACAACATGTTATTCTGTACGGCGCTTTCTGGTTTAGATCGTTAAGTCACATTTCGGTTATTTCCCCAAATAAGACACCTACGTTAATTCTCCACTTCATTTTATAAATCATGACTCTAAAAAATACTGCTGCAATTTCTTTCATCTGCGTTATGTTGTCCGCTTGCGCAAGTCCTCCGCGATACGATTACGTAAAGGAAGGCGCTTCCAATTTTCAAAAAACCGATGCACTTTCAGAGTGTCAATACCAAATTCGGTTGAATAAGACACCAGCTACCGAGCAGCCAGAACTTCTCAAGCTTTGCATGCAGGGTAAAGGCTTTCGAATTAAACGTGTTGATTGAGGGTTTTAATCCCAGCCGCGCGGGCCGGGGTCTGCCATTCAGACACGATCTCAACCTTAACTGATCTACCTACGCCGATACAAAGCGTGGCGACAGTACTTCTCCCGACTCCAGGGGCAAGCGCAGCAGTTACGTCTACGATGCAGCTTTGTGCCTCTGGGATGATGGAGGTTGCGATGCGCCTTAGTTCAAAATGTTCAAAATGCCATCCAGGCCAACGAAATTGAGTGCCACGTCGGCCTGCGAGCGCACCACGGGCTTGGCGCGGAAGGCGACCGACAGGCCGGCGATGGCCATCATCTTCAAGTCGTTGGCGCCGTCGCCCATGACGATGGCTTGCGCTGGCGCAATGCCCATGTCAAAGCACACGCGTTCCACCGTGCGCTTCTTTTCCTCGGCGTCGACGATAGTGCCAATCACCTTGCCCGTCAGCTTGCCGTCGACGATTTCCAGTTCATTTGCATGCGTGTAGTCCAAGCCAAGGCGCTGTTTCAGGCGCTCGGTGAAGAAGGTGAAGCCGCCCGACACCAACAGCGTCTTCAGGCCAGCGGCCTGCACGGCCGCCAGCATCTTTTCCGCGCCCGGCGACAGTTTGAGGCGTTCATCGTAGACGCGCTGCAGCGCCGTGGCGTCCAGGCCTTCGAGGAGGGCCACGCGCTGCTTCAGGCTGGCGGCAAAATCGAGTTCGCCGCGCATGGCCGCTTCCGTGATGGCCGCCACTTGCGGTTTCAGACCCTGCATGTCAGCGATTTCATCGATGCATTCGATGGTGATCAGGGTCGAATCCATGTCCATCGCCACGAGCTTGAATTCAGCCAGGTCGCGCTGGCCCATCATGTAGGTGGCGTCGATTTGCGCCGCTTGCGCCGCCACTTCGATGGTGGGGCGCAGGGCGGGCGAGTAGGCGATTTCTTCGCAGCGCACGGCGTTCGGACCCAGGCGCGTGATGTTTGTGGGCGCGGCCAGCGCGGCGATGCGGTCGAGGCGCGCACCGTCGCCGTCCAGGCCCTGCAGGATCAGATTCATGGTGATGGAAGTGGTATTGGTCATGGGTCAGCTCGGCGGTGAAAGTCTAAACGGTCAATTGCTTGATGGTGGTCTTGATCTGCGTCACACGCGCTGCCAGGTCCGGCATGGCGGCGGTGATTTTCAGCTTGTCCTGGCCATGCAGCTTGATATGGCGGTTTTTCTGGATCAATTCGATGATGCGCATCGGGTCGATGGGCGGCTTGGCCATGAATTGCAGGGTGGCCGCCTCGCCATGCACGTCGATCTTGACGATGCCCACGGTTTTTGCCGCGATGCGCAGGCGGTGCGTCTCGATCAGCGCCTTGACGGGGTCGGGCAGCTTGCCGAAGCGGTCGATCAGCTCTTCCTGGATATCGTTGATCTTCTCTTGCGTGGCGCAATTGGCCAGGCGTTTGTAGATCGACAGGCGCTCGTGCACGTCGCCGCAGAAGTCGGCCGGCAGCAGGGCTGGCACGTGCAGGTTGATCTCGGTGGTTGACGCCAGCGGCGCGGCCAGGTCCGGCTCCTTGCCGGCTTTCAGCGAGCGCACGGCTTCGTGCAGCATGTCCGAATACAGCTGGAAGCCGATTTCCGTCATTTCGCCCGACTGGCTCTCGCCCAGCACCTCGCCGGCGCCGCGGATTTCCAGGTCGTGCATGGCCAGGTAAAAGCCGCTGCCCAGTTCTTCCATCTGCTGGATGGCGTCCAGGCGGCGCTGCGCCAGCTTGGTCAGGCCCTGCACGTCGTGCACCAGCAAATAGGCGTAAGCCTGGTGATGCGAACGGCCCACGCGGCCGCGCAGCTGGTGCAGCTGCGCCAGGCCGAACTTGTCGGCGCGGTGCATGAGGATGGTGTTCGCCGTCGGCACGTCGATACCGGTCTCGATGATGGTCGTGCACAGCAAAATATTGAAGCGCTGGGCGACGAAGTCGCGCATGACCTTTTCCAGGTCGCGCTCGTGCATCTGGCCGTGCGCCACGGCGATGCGCGCCTCGGGCAGCAGTTCCGTCAGCATGGCCAGGCGGTTCTGGATGGTTTCCACCTCGTTATGCAGGAAGTAGATCTGGCCGCCCCGTTTGAGTTCGCGCAAACACGCTTCGCGGATGATGGCTTCACCCTCGCTGCGCACGAACGTCTTGATGGCCAGGCGCTTTTGCGGCGCCGTGGCGATGATGGAAAAGTCGCGCAAGCCTTCCAGCGCCATGCCCAGCGTGCGGGGAATCGGCGTGGCCGTCAGCGTCAGCACGTCCACTTCGGCGCGCAGGGCTTTCAGCGCTTCCTTCTGGCGCACGCCGAACCGGTGTTCCTCGTCGATGATGACCAGGCCAAGACGGGTAAATTTCACATCATCGGACAGCAATTTGTGCGTGCCGATGACGATGTCGATGGTGCCGTCGGCCATGCCCTTGAACGCTTGCGTGATTTCCTTGCCGCTGCGAAAGCGCGACAGCTCGGCGATGCGCACGGGCCAGTCGGCGAAACGGTCGGCGAAGGTTTGCGCATGCTGCTCGGCCAGCAGGGTGGTGGGCGCCAGGATGGCTACCTGCTTGCCGCCCATGACGGCGATGAAGGCGGCGCGCAGTGCCACTTCCGTCTTGCCGAAGCCGACGTCGCCGCATACCAGGCGGTCCATCGGTTTGCCCGAGGTCATGTCCTTGATGACGTTGTTGATGGCCTCGGCCTGGTCCGGCGTTTCTTCGAAGCCGAAGCTGTCGGCGAAGCGCTGGTAGTCGTGCGCCGAGAATTCAAACGCATGGCCCTGGCGCAGCGCGCGGCGCGCATACAGGTTGAGCAGCTCGGCGGCCGTGTCGCGCACCTGTTCTGCCGCGCGTTTCTTGGCCTTTTCCCACTGGCCCGAGCCGAGCGAGTGCAGCGGCGCGTCTTCCGGCGAGGCGCCCGAATAGCGCGAGATCACATGCAGCTGCGACACGGGCACGTACAGCTTGGTGTCCTTGGCGTATTCCAGGTGCAAAAATTCCGTCTCGCCTTCGCCCAGGTCCATGCTGGTCAGGCCCATGTAGCGCCCGATGCCGTGGTTGATGTGCACCACCGGGTCGCCAATTTTCAGCTCCGACAGGTCGCGCACCATCGACTCGACCTGCGTCACGCCTTCCTGCTTCTTGCTGCCTATCCTGCGCCCGGAACCGGCATACAGCTCGGTTTCCGTGATGAAGGACAGATTGCCGTCAGGTGTAAATAATTCGAAGCCCGCGTGCAGCGGCGCCACGCCCAGCATCAGCTTGGTGCTTGACTGCAGGAAGCCGTCGCAGCCTTCCACCGGCGTCAGCTGCAGGTCGTATTCGTTGAAGTACTGCTGCAAGGTTTCGCGGCGGCCGTTTGATTCGGCGCAAATCATCACGCGGCGGCCCGATTGCAGCAGATAGCTGCGCAGGTTCGCCAGCGGGTCGTCGGCACGGCGGTTGACGGCGATGTTCGGCACGGGAGCCGACAATTCCGACGCCAGCGCATCGTTGGACTTGGCAATCGCCAGGCGCGGATACGGCTTGGCCAGGCCGAAGAACTGTTCGTCGGAGAGGAACAGCGATTCGGGCGGCAGGATCGGCCGTTCTCGGTCCGCTTTCAGAAAGCGGTAGCGCGACTGCGTGTCCGTCCAGAAGCGCCCGATGGCCGCGTCGATGTCGCCCACCAGGGCCAGCGAAGCATCCGGCGGCAGGTAGTCGAACAGCGTCGCCGTCTGCGCGAAAAACAGGGGCAGATAATATTCGATACCGGCCGAGGCGATGCCGCTGCTGATGTCCTTGTACACCACCGAGCGCGATGGATCGCCCTCAAACTGTTCGCGCCAGCGGTTGCGGAAGGTGGTGCGCGCCGCTTCATCCATCGGGAATTCACGTCCCGGCAGCAGGCGCACTTCGTGCACGGGATACAGCGAGCGCTGGGTGTCGGCGTCGAATGTGCGGATGGTCTCGATGGTGTCGCCAAACAGGTCGAGCCGGTAGGGCAGGGCCGAACCCATGGGGAACAGGTCGAGCAGGCCGCCGCGCACCGAATATTCGCCGGGCGACATCACTTGCGAGACATGGCTGTAGCCGGCCAGCGTCAGCTGCGACTTCAGGCGCGCTTCATCGAGCTTTTCGCCCTTCTTGAAGAAGAAGGTGTAGGCGGCCAAGAACGAGGGCGGCGCCAGGCGCACCAGCGCCGTGGTAGCCGGCACGATCAGCACGTCGCACTGGCGGTTGCCGATTTCGTGCAGCGTGGCCAGGCGCTCGGAAACCAGGTCCTGGTGCGGCGAAAAGGCGTCGTAGGGCAGGGTTTCCCAGTCCGGCAGCAAGTGGCAGCGCAGTTCCTTGCCGCTAAACCACGCAATTTCATCGAGCAGGCGCTGGCCGTCGCTGGCCTGCGCCACCACCACGGCCAGCATCTGGCCCCGCGCTTTCAATGCCAGCGCGGCCAGCGCCAGGGCGTAGGCGTCGGATGAACCATACAGGGCGGGCAGCGCGTAGCGGTTGCCGGGCTTGGGGAGGATTTTTTTTAAGTCTAAAGACATGCAGGCGACGACGCTAGTGGCAGAGGCAGTTGAGTGGAACAGCTGTGGTGCGCGCAGCGCCGCCAGTGACGGCGCTGACAGGCAAGATTATAGACCATCGCCAGTGCGTACATTCGCAATGCCGAAGGGGACATGCACCATGGGAATGGTTCCGCCCACCGATTTGAGGTGGCTTATCTGGTCATCGAAGAAGATATGCGGCTTGAACACGGCCAGCACGCGCGACTTGTCCATGCCGCCGAGGAAAAATGTCTCGTCGGCCGCCACGCCCCAGCTTTTCAGGGTTGTCACCACGCGTTCGTGCGAGGGGGCGTTGCGCGCCGTGATGATGGCGATGCGCAGGATCTTCTTGTATTGCGGGTCGCGCCGCTGCGCCTTTTCTTCCAGGCGCTGCATGGTGGCCAGTTTCTGGAACAGGTCGGCCAGCGGGCCGGGGCGGTGCGGCGTGCCCACGTTCAGGGTTTCGTGGGCGTGGAATTCATCGACGTCATTGTTGCGTTTGAACACGGTTTCGGACTCGTCGTCGGCAATCACGCCGTCAAAGTCGAAGGCGACGCGCAATTCTTCGTCGCTTTCATCGTCCTCCGTGCGCGATGGCAGCACCAGGCCGGCCGGATAGTTGCAGGCCAGGGCGCTGCGCACGTCGTCTTCATTGGCGCTGAGAAACAGCGACGCATTGAAGGCGGGCAGGTAGGGATACGGCGACTTGCCCGTCATGAAGGCGGCGCGCGAGATATCCAGGCCGTAGTGGGCGATCGAATGCATGACGCGCAAGCCCGTTTCCGGCGAATTGCGCGAAAACAGCACCACTTCCACGGGCGACTGGCGCGGATAGTGCTTGTTGATGTTCAGGAAGCGGCGGATGAAGGGAAACGCCACGCCGCGCGCCAGCACCGCATCGATATGCGTTTCCTGGTACTTGCGGTACTCCTCGGGGCCACTGTCGAGGTAGACCTGGTGCGATTCGGACAGGTCGAACAGCGCGCTCGAAGCGACGCCGATCACCAGTTTGTGTTTGATAGGATAAACCATGGTGTGCCTGTTGTTTGCTTGATGGCCATCTTATACGACTATTAACTGCGCAGCCAATAGCGGGCACCGAAGGTGGCGGTCGATGTGGGCGGCAAGCTGGTGGCCGCTGCAGAAGCGCCGTCAAAGCGCTGCAGGAGCAATCGGGCGAACTGGCCTGGATGGCCAGCGCTTCAAGCGCGATGGGGCCGCGGATCGCGCTTATTCGTACGCGCCCAGGCGGCGCTGTTCGTCCGGCGTAAAGCTGGCGTCGCGCAGCTGCTGCAGGGCCGCCGCATTTTGCGCGCCAGCGGGCAGGCTGGCCTTTTGCGCTTGCCAGGCGATGATGCGCTGCTGCCATTGCGATTCTTCGCGGTCCAGCTCCGCCAGGCGCGCCGCCGCTGCGGGCGTGAAGGTGCTGGCGCGCAGGCGGTAGACTTCATTCTCGCCGCCGCCCTGGGCGCGCAGCGCCTTTACCGATTCGTCCAGTTTGGCCACCTGCAGCGGCGCGTCGCGGGCGGCGCGCAGGGCGGGCGGCAGCTGCTGGTCGAGCGCGGCCAGTGTCGCCTGGCGCTGCGCCTCGTCCAGTGTGGTGTCGCCCAAAATCGCCATGCGCGCCACGGCATCGTCGTCGTAGGCGTCGCTGGCGCCAAACAGGCCCGCGCTTTCCTCCGGCGTAAAGTAATTGCTGCGCAAGGCGCGCATGGCGTGCAGGCGCGCGCTGGCCGCCAGGGCCGCATCGGCTTGCGCGGGCAAGGCTTGCTCGGTGGCGGCCAGTGCCTGCTTGTAGGCCAGGTACGCGCCCAGCAGGCGTTTCGCTTCGCGCGCCGGCACGGGCGCCAGGCGCCGCTCAAGCTCCGCCTCGATCTGGCTGCGGATGGCGGCCAGCGGTTTTTCACCGAGGCCCGCCAGGTAGTAATCGAACAGATGGCCCAGCTCCGCGTCGACCACCAGCTTGTCGCCGGCGGCCACCGTCACGTTGCCATCGGGCCGCGTGCCTTCCATCGAGCGCACGAACGCGAACAGGTCCGGTTCCGGTTTTTCTTGCGGCGGGGCAGGCGGCTCGCCCGGCGCCAGCGTCCAATACAGGGCCAGTCCCGCCACGGCCACGCCAAAAACCGTCATCCATTTCGCGTGCATGCACAGCTCCCTTACAGTCCCAGGCCTTGCAGGCGGTTGGCCTGCTGGCGGAAGACGGTGACGGGGTTGGTCTCGAACAGGTTGACGATGCCGACGAACTGGTTGACTTCATCGAGGTGGTTCATGGCGTAGTCGTCGCGGATCACCTTGCCCAGGTGGCTCGAGCAGCTGCTGACGAGACCATCGTTCTTGGCGCCGCCGAATGCCAGGCTGGTGGCGGCCAGCAGCGGGTCGCCCACGTCAAGCACGTTGGTGTACGGCTGCGCGCCGCTCCAGGAAAAATAATACACGCCTTGTACCTGGTAGGCGCCTTCGCCGCAGGCCGATGCCGGCACGCCTTGCGGGTGACGGCTGTTGAACGCCAGCGAGCCGGCCGTGGACAGGGACGCCAGCGAGGCGCCCGCGTTTTGCGGCATGCCGGCATTGCCGGACAGCAAACTGATGAGGGCAGCCAGGCCGTTGCCCAGCACGCCGCTGGTGTTGGGAATGGCGCCGATCAGCACGTCGGCCACCTTGGAACCCTTGTTGACGCCAGCCACGCTGGTGACGGAAGCGACCAGGTCGGGCCGCACGGAAGCGACATAGCGGGCCGTGGGGCCGCCGTGGCTGTGGCCGATCAAGTTGACCTTGGCCGCGCCCGTGGCGGCGAGGATTTGCCGCACTTGCGCCAGCAATTGCTCGCCGCGCACTTCGGTGCTGTTGGCAGCCGAGACGGTGGTTACATAGACTTGCGCGCCGCCGCTGCGCAGGGCGGCGGGGATGCCATAAAAATATTCGACGGGACCGAGCTTGTCGAAGCCGAACAGGCCGTGCACCAGCACGATCGGGTACTTCGTTTGCGTGTAGCCGGCGGCGCTGGCGTTACCGGGCACGATGGCGATGGCCAGTAGCAGGGTCGATAGCAGTTGCCAAAAGCGAGTCTTCATTTTGTCTCCGTTATTTTTTATAATATATAGTGGAAATGTCGATGCTGTAGTCAATACCCGGGTTGGCTCACTCTCATTTCTATCGATATTTTAAATATAGCGATCGCTCGGTTTTTGAAATGTAGCACTGCTGGATTTAAATTGCATTTGAATTGCATGATGCAGCGCAATAACTGTGCATATTTGGCGTTGCTTATATGCCCATTGCATAGTTGGAAAGTCAAATAGTTGTTTTCCTGAGCTATAATCGCCCCGAAATACGCAGTCCCGCCGTCTTGCAGAGCCGCGCTCAGGCACTGTATTTACATTGCTCATACACCGTTATTTGAGAATGCACTTGTCGACCCATTTCAATTTTGAACAGTTTCAACAGATGACGCCTTTGAATGGCGAAAACATCTGGGAATATATTCTTGACCGCCACGCGGGCCGTATCGGCGTCAAACGCCGCAAGCCGGCGCTGGAAAACCTCGAACGCATCTTCGTCGCCACCTTCCGCCTAGCCAATGACGTGGGTTTCCGCGCCATGAGCTTGCGCGACCTGTGCCGCGAAACGGGCTTGTCGATGGGAGGGCTGTACGGCTATATCACCAGCAAGGATCAGCTGGCCGAGATGATCGAGGACGTGGTGCGCCACGCCACGCAAGCCTTGCCGCTGCTGTTTGCCGACGTGAAGTCGCCGCTGGACCGGCTCGAGGCGATGATACGCTCGTCGATCTACCTGTCCGAAGTGCTGCAGCCGTGGTTTTATTTTGTCTTCATGGATTCGCGCGTGCTGCAGGTCGAGCAGCGCAGCATGGCGAAAAATTCCGAATTGTTCGTGCAGACCCTGATCGCCGCCACCATCGCTGAAATCGAGCCGAAGCCGCAGGGCGACCCCACCTTGCTGGCAGCGCATTGCCTGGCCCTGTTCCAGGACTGGTACGTCAAACGCTGGAAGTACCGCGCGGCGAAAGTCAACGTCGACAATTTCGCCGACAGCACGGTGCAGACGGTGCGCGGTTATTTGAGCGTGACCGGGCCGGCGTAAGGGCCGGCGCTGAAAAAAAATGGCCGGGAGCGATCCCGGCCATTTTTTTAGTTCGTCTCTATCGGCAGCGTCTCCGGCATGGCCGCCGGATCGGTCGGCGTTTCCGCATCCATGTCGAGCGTCCTGACGCCGTTCATGTCGATGAATTCATCGTACATCCATTCGCCATCGACCTGGCTCAACCCCGCCGGCACGGTGCGCGTGACTTGCGGGCGCGTCGACAGGGCAGTGCGCATGTAGTCGATCCAGATCGGCATGGCCAGCGTGGAGCCGAATTCGCGCCCGCCCAAGGACTTGGGATCGTCATAACCCATCCACGCCACGGCCACGATGCCACCGCCATAGCCGGCGAACCAGCCGTCGACGGCGTCGCTGGTGGTGCCCGTCTTGCCGGCAATGTCGCTGCGTCCCAGTTTTTTCGTCGCCGCCGCGCCCGTGCCCGAGCGCGCCACTTCGCGCAGCATGCTGTCCATGACGAAGGCATTGCGCGGGTCCAGCGCCAGGGTCTTGTCGTCGCCGGGGGCGGGCGGTTTGGTCTGCATCAATACCGCGCCCTTGGCATCGACGATGCGCTCGATCAGGTAGGGTTCGACCTGGTGGCCGCCATTGGCGAACAGGGCGTACGCGCCCGCCATCTGCACGGGCGTGACGGAACCGGTGCCTAGCGCCATGGTCAGGTTGCTCGGCTGGCGCGCCGGGTCAAAACCGAATTTTTCCAGGAAATCGTGCGTGGTTGGTACGCCCAGCGCGCGCAGGATGCGCACTGAGGCCACGTTCTTCGATTGCGCCAGCGCATAGCGCATGGTGATGGGGCCATCGAACTTGAAATCGTCATTCTGCGGCGCCCAGACTTTGCCTCCGGCTTCCAGTGCCAAAGGTACGTCGTTGATCAGGGTGGCCGGCGAAAAGCCTTTTTCCAGCGCTGCCGAGTACACGAAAGGCTTCATGGCCGAACCGGGCTGGCGCCACGCCTGCGTCACATGGTTGAACTTTTGCAGGTTGTAGTCAAAGCCGCCCACCATGGCGTGGTAGGCGCCCGTGTCCGCGTCCAGCGAGACGAAGGCGGCGGCCACCAGCGGCACTTGGGTGATGGCCCAGTTGCCCTTGGCGTCCTGGGTGATGCGGATCACGGCACCCGGGCGCAGCTTGATGCCGGCACTGGCCTTGCTTGAGAGCGCGGGGGCGGCAAAGCGCAAGCCGTCGCCTGTGATGGCCTTGGCGTCGCCGTCGCCGATATCGGCCACCACCTTGCCGCTGGCGACCTGCGTGACCACGGCGGCGATCAAACCGTCGCTATCCGGGCGTTTTTGCAGCGCAGCGTCGATGGCGTCGTCGCGCTGTTCGGGTTCAAGGGGCAGGTCGATGAAGGTTTCCGGGCCACGGTAGCCGTGGCGCTGGTCGTAGGCGATGACGTTGCGGCGCGTCGACGCGTAAGCTGCGTCCTGGTCCGCCTTCAGGATTGTCGTGTAGACGCTGATGCCCTTGGTGTAGCTGTCTTCCTTGAACTGGGCGTAGACCGTCTGGCGCGCCAGTTCGGCCACGTATTCGGCGTGCGTGTCGAAGCCCTGCTTGGCGCGGCTATTCACATGCAGCGGCTGCGCCAGCGCTTGCTGGTACTGGCCTTCGCTGACGTAATCGAGTTCGCGCATGCGCTTCAATACCAGCTGCTGGCGCGCGTGGGCCTTTTTCGGATTGCTGATCGGGTTGTGGCGCGAGGGATTTTGCGGCAAGCCGGCCAGCATGGCCATTTCGGCGATCGACAGCTCCGCCAGGGGCTTGCCAAAATACGTTTGCGCCGCGCTGCCAAAACCAAAGGAACGCTGGCCCAGGTACATCTGGTTCATGTACAGCTCGAGAATCTGCTCTTTCGACAGGGCCGCTTCGATCTTCAGGGCCAGCATGATCTCATTGAGCTTGCGCGAGGCGACTTTTTCGCGCGTCAGGAAGAAATTGCGCGCCACCTGCATGGTAATGGTTGAACCGCCGCCGTGGCCGAAGCCGTGGCGCAGGTTCGACAGCACGGCGCCGCCGGCGCGCACGAAGTCGATGCCGTGGTGCTCGTAGAAGCGGCTGTCCTCGATGGCCAGCAAGGCTTTTTTCATCATTTCCGGCACTTGCGCAATCGGCACGAAGTCGCGGTGCTCTTCGCCAAATTCGCCGATCAGCACATTGTCGGCCGTGTAGACGCGCAGGGGAATCTTCGGCTGGTAGTCGGTGATGACGTCCAGCTCGGGCAGGCGCGGGCGCACATACAGGAACAGGTAGGCGGCCAGCAGCAGGGCGCCGGCCAGCGCGGCGCAGCCGGCGAGGATGATGGCGCGCACGCTGGCGCGGCGCGAAGGCCAGGGAAATCCGGTTCGTTTGGCAGTCAAGGCAGTCTCACAATAGCGTGCAAGGCACGGTGGCAGCGATTATAGACCAATGCGGCGGGCGCTCCGGCGCTGGCGGGGCGCCGGAACCGGGCGCCGGGACCGGGTGCCGGGACCGGGAGCAAAAAACCTTTTCATCGAAACGCGGCTGTGCGATAGTCTCGGCTTCAAGAAAATAGCCCGGGCGCCAATCCGGGCTGTTTATTTTTAAAAATTAAGGAATTATTTATGGCAAAAGATGTAACGCCGAGCGTCATGAAGCCGTATATCCCGGCCGACGCGACATTGCCCGAAATGACCTTCCGCGCCCTGTTCATGGGCGTCATCCTGGGGATGGTCTTTGGCGCCTCTTCGCTCTACCTGGTACTCAAGGTAGGCCTGACCGTCAGCGCCTCGATCCCCGTTGCCGTGATTGCCATCACCCTGTTTGGCCTGGCCAAGAAGGTGGGCGGCAAGGATTCGTCGATCCTGGAAAACAGCATCACGCAAACGGCCGGTTCGGCCGGCGAATCGCTGGCCTTCGGCCTGGGCGTGACCATGCCTGCCATCCTGATCCTCGGCTTTGACCTGGAAATCTCGCGCGTCATGCTCGTTGGTATTCTCGGTGGCTTGCTGGGCATCCTGATGATGATCCCGATGCGCCGCACCATGATCGTCGATCAGCACAAGGAACTTAAATTCCCCGAAGGCACGGCTTGCGCCGAGGTGCTGAAGGCGGCCGCCACGGAGGAATCGCGCATCGCCGCCGGCGAAAGCATCGAAAAGGATTCGGTTGCCGCGCTGGACGCCAAGCGCCGCGCCAAGATCATCTTTGGCGGCTTTGCCGTCGGCCTGCTGTACAAGGTGTTCAATATCTCGTTCAAGGGCTGGAAGGATACGCCGGGCGTGGAATTTGGCGCACCGCTGAAAGCCGGTTCCATCGGCGCCGAGATTTCCCCTGAATTGCTGGGCGTGGGCTACATCATCGGCCCGCGCATCGCCGCCACCATGGCGGCCGGCGGCGTGCTGTCGTACCTGATGCTGATCCCGATGATCAAATTCTTCGGCGACAGCCTGACGACGGTGCTCGCGCCGGGCACCAAATTGATCAGCGAAATGGGCGCGGACGACATCCGCAGCGCCTATGTGCTGTACATCGGCGCGGGCGCCGTCGCTGCCGGCGGCCTGATTTCGCTGGCGCGCGCCATGCCCATGATCTGGCGCAGCCTGTCGGCCGGCCTGAAGGGCCTGGGCAAGGGCGCCAAGGTCACGTCGACCCTGCGCACCGACCAGGATATTCCCCTGAAATGGGTCATCATCGGCTGCCTGTCCATCATCGCCGTGATCACCTTCGCCACGCCGCTGCACATGAATTTCCTCGGCGCGCTGCTGATCCTCGTTTTCGGCTTCCTGTTCGCCACCGTGTCGTCGCGCCTGACGGGCGAAATCGGTTCCTCGTCGAACCCGATCTCCGGCATGGCCGTGGCTACCTTGCTGTTTACCTGCCTGATCTTCCTCATCATGGGCTGGACCGGCGGGCGTTACTATGTGACTGCCTTGTCGGTGGGCGCCATCGTGTGTATCGCCGCCAGCAATGCCGGCACCACTTCGCAGGATTTGAAGACCGGCTACCTGGTGGGCGCCACGCCGCGCCTGCAGCAGTACGCGATACTGGCGGGTGCGCTGTCGTCGGCGCTGATCCTGGGCCCCATCCTGCTGAAACTGAACGACGCGAGCACCGTCTATGTACCGGCCGCGCAAGTGGCGCCTGGCTTGACGGTTGACGCGTCAACGCTGACGGTGACGGGCGAGCTGCATGGCCCGCAAGCCGATACGGACCACAACACGTATAAAGTCTGGCAAAAGACCGATACCGTGGGCGGCCCGGCCGGTAAATACTTCGTCAAGGATGATGGCCAGCTGGCTTACCTGGTCGACCCGGGTATCAACGGCCATTACAGCAAGCGCCCGGACGGCTCGGAAGTGAAAAAATACGATGCGCCGAAGGCCGTGCTGATGTCCTACATCATCAAGGGTATCCTCGACCAGCAGCTGCCGTGGACACTGGTGCTGTTTGGCGTGATGATCGCCGTGGTGCTGGAAATGGCCGGCATCGCCTCGCTGGCGTTTTCGGTGGGCGTATACCTGCCGCTGTCGTCGACCTTGCCGATCTTCGTCGGGGGCCTGGTGCGCTGGCTGGCCGACCGTCGCAACAACAAGCTGGAACACAACGCCAGGCTGAATGACGAAGAGCGCCAGCTGGCGGGCGACCGCAGCTCGGGCGTGCTGCTCGCATCGGGCTACATCGCTGGCGGCGCGCTGGCCGGCATCATCATCGCCATTACGGCCGGCGTGCTGACGCACTTCGACCAGATGATGGCCGACTGGGCCGAACACGGCAACCCGTTCTACGCGGGCCTGCATTCGGATGCGCTGTCGCTGCTGCCGTACGCGGTCATCATCGTGCTGCTGTACGTCGTGGCGCGCGAGAAGAAGTCCGCAAGCGGGGCCGACAGTCCGCAGGCTTGACGCTGCGCAAAGGTCAATGAAAACCGTCCGCCTCACACCGGGCGGTTTTTTTATGCGCGCGCTGATGGCGAGGGATGCCCGCTGGCGCCGTGCGATACGGGGCGCGCCGCCAGTTGCGCCGCAGTGGAATAGATCGTCACGTTTTCGCTGGCCAGCAGACGCAGATGATCGAAAAACGCGCGTGCCGGTATGCACCAGGACGCGGCATCGCCGACTTGTCCGTTGACGCGCAAACCGGCGGCGTCAAACTCCTGCTGAAAGTAGGCGCGCAAGTCGCCGCGGCCTGGATGGTCGATGCGGCGCCGTGCAACAGCGGGATCGAAAGGGCGCACGGGAACTTCCCAGCGCGTGCCGGCGTGGTCCAGGCAAGGGAGTAATGCCGTCCTGGCTTGCCAGATTGGCAGGGGAAAGGCGTCGCCCATGGCGTCTTCCAGCGCATGGTAAAACGTCACAGGTCCCATTGAAATGCCCAGGCCCAGCACTTTTGCGTTGTCGCAGCCGATACAGCGCTGCCAGGGTGAACCTGCGCCAAAGATCGAGGGCGCGCGGTGATGCCCCTCGGTGAGATACGCGGCATGGCGCCCCCACGCGGATACGGAATGGGTCGGGTGGATGCTGCGGCAGATGGCGCCGCTGGCGAGGAACGCTTCGGGCAGGCGCCCCATGTGCGTGCCGTGGCGGCGCACGTCGAAAACGTAATCGTGCATTTCACAGGTCGCGTGCAGCGTGCCACCGGGAAGATAGTAGGTGGGCAGCAGCAAGGTGCCTTGCTGGCCGACGGCATCCTGCAGGGCGCGTATCACCGTCGCCGCGCCGCCTTCGACGTAGCCCAGGCTTTTCAGCGACGAATGGATGAACAGCGTATCGCCCGGCGCGATGCCGAGCCGTTGCAGGCCGGCCGCCAGTTCGGCGCGGGTCACGTGGCGACCGCTCTGGCGCGCCTTATTGGCACTGGCGGCGCGGCGCCATGCTTCCAGCGCGGTGTTGATGGCGCGTTTTGCCCCTTCAAGCATCGGGCGCTGCCAGTTCCAGTTCCAGCAGGTTCGCATCGATGCAGAACTTGGCGGCCCAGTTCAGATAGGACCATTGGCCGTAGTCGCCATCGACGGGAAACGCGCCCTTGACGCCGCCGCGGGCGTGCATGGGGCCATCGATGCTGATAGTGCGCCGCACGAAACTGTTCAAGCGGCGTCCCGCATCGAGATAGCGGCGCTCGCCCGTCAGTTGATACAGGAGGAACAGGCAGTGCGCATTTTGCACGGAACCGGTAAGGCAGGCATAGCCGGCAGCGGGCTGGAACGCGCAATCGAGCCTTCCGGCCAGATAGCCATCGGCAGCCACGGCGCTGGCGATACTTGCGCCGGTACGCATGGCGGCCTCCAGCAGATCGGCGCGTGTGCTGAAGCGGTGCGCTTCGAGCAGGCCGCGCAAGACGTAGCCGATGGTATGGGTCAAGGGCAGTGATGGGTCGTCCAGGCAGTTCGAATCGAACCAGCCATTGGCATGCTGTTGGCGCAGCGCCCAATCGACTTGGCGTAAACCTGCTGCGCCATAGCCGTGGCCCGGCGCCGCCCGATCCGCTTCGAACAGTCCCCACGCCACGTGCGTCTCGTAGGTTTTTTCACCGGCACGGGCGAACGGGGTCGGATGCCTGCGCCAGCAGCCATCGGCATCCTGGCTGTCGCGCAGCCACCTTGCCGCGCGCTGCATGGCGTCCTGGTATGGCGCGCCATACGCCGCCACGCCGGCTGCCAGGCCTAGCAGGATCTGGCCCGTATTGAAGGTGACAGGCACGCGCGGCGTCGAATCGATCTTCCCGCCTTGAAAACCGCCATCGGCGAACTGGATCGCCACGCACCAGTCGAGCATGCGCCGCGCGCGCTGGTGCAGCGCGTCGTCGCCGGTGCGGCGCGCCATGGCGATCATGGTCGGGATGATGTAGCCGGTGGTCTCCGGATAGGAACTCGACCAGCCTGTCTGCAGGCTGTAATCGCGGGCGACACCGCCGTCGGCCGAGCTTGAGTAGTCTTGCGCCGCGCCCAGCCAGGCCGTGCAGGCACGGATGACCGCTGCCGGCCCCGGGTCAAAGGCCGGCAAGCCGCGCCGGTCCGACAGGCGCTCCAGGCGCGCCGCTAGCGATAGCCTGGCTGGCGGCGCGAATGTGTTCCTGATCTTCCTGATTTTCTTGAATAATGTGCGCATGGCATGCCGGATGGCCGGTGGTGCGGTGATGGTGCTATTGATTTGGCGGACCAGGCCAATGTATAACTTGCGGGCGGCCGGACGATTGACTTGCCGCAAACGATGCTTGTTAATAAAATACAATCATCGACAGGCTTGCGGCAGCGCGGCAAGGCGCCGTTGTTGCATCCCTGTCGCCAGAATTGACGCATAATGGCTGCATCACCATCGTCGACGAGGCCCGCCATGAACAGCGTCACGCTTGAATACACAGTCGTCACCAATCCCGATACCTTCGTCGGTTTCAAGTATTACATCAAGGCGGGGCAGGCATTCGACGCCGACGACTTCGCCTATTCCTACAAGCTGAACCGATCCGACCTTGACCCCGACAGCGTGCTGGCCACCCGCGAGGCCGCCGCGAACCTGTTGCCAGGCGAGTGGCTGACGGTTTCGCACTCTATTGCGGCGTAGCAATCCGGCTGTTTGTTTCGTCTTGTTTAACCTTACCGGCCCGCCAGGGACATTCGTGCATCTAATACCTTCAAAATTTCCTGATATCTCTATTGTTCCAACGATGGCGCAACACGCAGAAGAACTAGCCACGCTGGTGCGGCAGAACAAAGAGCACCTGCAAACTTACCTGCCGGCCGTGGTGCAACTGGCATCGCTTGACGATGCCAGGGCCTATCTGGAAAACGCCTCCGCGCGCGCCGCGCACGGGGAAATACTGGAGTGGCATATTTTCGCCGGCACGGCGTTATGTGGCAGTATCCGCCTGAAAGATATAGAGGTCGCCGACCGGAAAGCGAAAATTGGCTATTACCTGGCACGCCAATGCCAGGGCAGGGGCATCGCCGGCGCCTCAGTGCGCGCCGTGTTGGCGCATGCTTTTGGCAGTCTTCAATTGAACCGCATCGAACTACAGTGCGCGGCTGGCAATCAGGCCAGCATGGCGCTGGCCAGGCGGTTGGGATTCACGCACGAAGGCGTGTTGCGGCAGGCGGAGTGGTTGAACGGCGAGTTTGTCGATCTGCATGTCTATGCTTTGCTGCGTGCCGATTTTGTGCCAGAAGGCGCACAATCGCCCGTCTGACGGAATGGTTAACAGCAAGCCAGCTTACGCTGGCGCAAACCAGGTGCGCAGTTCCGCATCGGCGCGCCGTGCCGAGGATTGCGCGGCCAGGAGCTGGCCAGGTCGGCTAAAAAATCGGAAAACAGGAAGTCGTTCATCGTAGTTCCCCGCCTAGATGCCGAACACTTTCAGGATCGCGTCCGTCGCGCCCTCGAACCAGCTGCCCGCCTTGCCCGGCTGCGTGCCGTGGCGCGGGGTTTCTTCGTACAGGTAGACGCCGTGCTCGCCGTCGAAGCGGTCGTTGAGCAGCGCCTGCTGGCCGCGCAGGTAGGGGATGAAGGTTTCGCTGCGCAGGGTCGAATACAGCACGTCGGTGCTGAAACCCAGCGTGGCGGACTGGCTGATTGCCCGGCCCTGGCCTGCCCGCTCCAGGCGCACGCCGCGGCAGCCGCGCACGATCAGGGTGACGGGGCCGCGAAAGACGATGAAGCGCAGCTGCAAGGTGAGCCAGGCATGCAGGCTGCCCAGGCGCCAGTGGCTGGCCATCGCCAGTGCCTGGCCAGCGTCGCTGACCAGGCCCACCAGCGCGCGTGGCTGGAACACCAACCCAGTGCCGGCGGGCAGGTGCAGCACGGCGATTTCCAGCAGCGGATCGTCGCTGGCGGAAATCGTCACGGACGCTTCCTCGTCGCTTTGCAGGCGCGTCAGCGCCACCATGCCGGCCGCCAGGCTGGTGAACGGAAAGCGCCAGTCCAGCAGCCATTGCGTGCGCTTGCGCGTGCTGACGGGCGACGATTGCAGGTATTCGGGGTGGATCAGCATGTATTGGCTAGGTGTTAGCCGCAGCGCCTGCGAGACAGCGGAGTTGCGCGACTGGCCATGCGGCGGCAGGGGCACGCTGGCGCCAGCCAGTTGCAGCTCGCGCGCGATGGACAGTGGCGGCAAACGGGAAACGACGGGCGCCAGGACGAAGTAAAAGAGAGCCTTGATGATGAGGGGCAGCAGGATGGCTGACAGCACCAGCAGGGCTGCCGTGGGCGCCACGTCCAGCACGGGAGCGCACCAGCGGGCGATCCAGTTGTGCGCCAGCTGCGTCTGGCGTCCGATAAAACGTAGCAGGGAAATGAAGAGGGTGGGCAATAGTCGATAAGGTAAGGCTAGCGGTGGCGGCGGGCTTGGCCCGGCCATGCGTATCGGTCGGAAGATCCGGCCGATACCTTGCCGCTAGATTTTACCGCAGAGTCCTCACGGGAGTGCTGGCGATCAGCCCCGGTGAATCATTGCTTCGTTGACAGCGTGGACGACCTGGTTCAGATATTCGCGGTCCTTGGTCATGAGTGCGCGAGTTTCACCTGCGGAAGTGGCCAGCAGCACATGGTAGACAGGCTTGATCACGAACAGAATGGCGAGTCCCACACCCAGCACGAGCAGGCCGAGGAGAGTGTTGGCACCGACCATGACGCCCAGGCCAACGAGCACAAGAATGATGCCAAGGGCGCGCGGAGGTTTCTTCTCAAACGGCTTGACCGATGTGACGTTGCTCATGGCATAGGTCTGGCCGTCACTGACAAAACGGGCGTTGGTAACTTTGACATTGCCTTGTTCGAAAAAGGTGCGCTCTTCCATGGGATTCCTGTGTGGTGAAAAAATGATTAATATTGTTGCATTTCAACAATTTTTTTCACTATACACAGTTGTGGAACGTACATATTCACACATTGTCACACTTGCATCACATAGAACATTTGTTGCTGCGAGGTATCAGACGGACGCCGCTGCAGCATCGGCATCAGCGCAGCATTTCTTGTATTTTTTCCCGCTGCCGCAGTGGCATGGGTCATTGCGGCCCGTTTTCGGCAATTCGCGCAAGACGGTGGCGCCGGGCTGGCTTTGCACCTGGCTTTTCAGGTGGCGCTGGCGCGCCCAGGCCGCGTTGATGGCGATGACGGCCGGCGTGACGCCATCCATGGCCTTTTCGGCCGCATCGTCATCGAGGTCGCTGGCAGCGGCCAGGTGCTGGAAGGGCGCCAGGTATTGCGGGTGGCTGACGGCCAGCGCCGCCCACTGGGGCTTGTCCAGGGTGGTACCCAGCAGGAAGCCGGTGCACCAGGCGGGCACGCTCCACTCGGGGCCGCATTCGTAGACGGGCTCGAAGCTGTCGGGGTCTTTCGCCAGCCATTCGACCATGTAGGCGTGGTGGCGCTGCGCCAGTGTCTCTGCCCGTTCGCTGTCCGCGCCTGGTGTGGAAGCGGCGATGCCGGCAGTCTTGTCCCATAGCCATGGCAACCATTGCTCGGGGGTAATTTTTTTCGGGCTCAGGGCGACGGCGGCGAGGAAGCCTTCCAGCATCGACACATCCATGGCGGCTCCGGCCAGGGCGGGCGCGGCCAGCAGGGTGTCGAGTTCGGCGTATTCGTCGTCGGAGAGGGGCGAGGTGGTGGAGATGCTGGACATGGGATTCTTTGCGAGTGTGGGTGAAGTGGCCGGTGGCCCTGGCAGTATTGTACCGCCCGCCAAGGGGGAAAACTGCTGCCGGAATGAAAAACGGCGGCCCGCAGGCCGCCGTTGTCAGCTAGGGCAGAAAACTTACTTCACGCCATGCATCAGTTTGTTGATCAGTGGTGCGATCAGGAATAGGAGTACGCCGGCGCCCAGCAGGGACCAGAAGCCGAAGGTGTAGCCGGACAGGGCCGATTGCACCGACATGCCGCTTTCGCCGCTGACGTGGCTGGCGAAGATACCCGACAGGTTGTTGCCGATACCGGTCGACAGGAACCAGCCGCCCATGCCCAGGCCCACCAGGCGTACTGGCGCCAGCTTGGTCACCATCGACAGGCCGATAGGCGACAGGCACAGTTCACCGATCGATTGCAGCACGTACACGGTGGTCAGGGTCCAGAACGGGATCTTGTTGTCGGCGCCAACTAGGCTCGACAGAGCGAAGATCAGCAGGCCGAAGGCCACAGCATTGCCCAGCAAGCCCAGGCCGAATTTGCGCGGGATCGAAGGATTGACGTTATGGCGCGCCAGGAAGACCCAGATGGCGGCGATCATCGGCGCGAAGATGATGATGGCTACCGAGTTCACCGTCTGGAAGTAGGCGGTCGGGAAGATCCAGAAGCCCAGGTCGCGGTTGACGATCTTGTCAGCCAGGAACGTAAACGAGCTGCCAGCTTGCTCGAAGAACATCCAGAACAGGATATTGAAGACGAAGATCACCAGCATGGCGATGACGCGGTCGCGCGCCACCTTGCCGTTGCGGATGCCTTCGATCATCAGCATCACGGCCAGGCCGATGAACAGCACGGTCAGCACGATTTGCAGCTTTTCAGCGCCGACGGTCAGCAGGAAGTACATCAGCGGGATCACGCACACGCAGCCGAGTGCCACCCAAACGACGCGCATCGGATTTTCAGCGCCAGCTTCCGGTGTGCCGATACCCTTCAGGGCGCGGCGGCCAATGGCGAACCATACCAGGCTGATCAGCATGCCGAAACCGGAGGCCATGAATACCATCTTGTACGAAGGCATGCCGCCGGTGCCGAAAATCGACTCGGCCAGCCACTGCGTGAAGACAGGCGCGACCATGGCACCCATGTTGATGCCCATGTAGAAGATCGTGAAGCCACTGTCGCGGCGCGGATCGGCGGTCGTGTACAGCTTGCCGACCATGGTCGAGATGTTCGGTTTGAACATGCCGTTACCGACGATCATCGTGGCCAGGCCCAGGTTGAAGATATCCTGGTTTGGCACCGAGATGCAGAACAGGCCGGCAGCCATGAAGACGGCGCCCAGCAGGATGGAACGCTGGTAACCGATGACCCGGTCGGCGATATAGCCGCCGAACAGGGCGCCGGCATACACCAGCGCGAGGAAGGAACCGTAGGTCAGGTTGGCCGCTGCCTGTCCCGAACCGTCGCCAGCGTGGAACTGGGCCACGATGTACAGTACCAGCGCCCAGCGAACTCCGTAGAACGCGAAGCGTTCCCAGAATTCAGTCATGAACAACATCCACAATGGGCTTGGATGGCCCATAATTTGCTTGAACTCTGGAATAACGGCTTCCTTGTTGGGCGTAGTCGCACCGCTCATGCGGTTCCTCCTGAAAATTATTATAGTCAATCGATAAAACAAACTTATGGAAGCCTGCGGGCTTTTGGTTCTCTCATGAAGAACCGGCCACACGGGAATTCCAATAGGCAGGCATTCTAATCTACAAATTGCGCGGAGCGAAGGTTTCCATTCGCATTAGCAAGAATGACTGTTTCATATTAGTCAAACCGGTTTGTGCACAAAGCGAGGGGCAGGGCGATTTTGCGGCGGTACAGCACAACTTGCCTGACTTGTCGTATATTGAGCTTGCAAGACTTTCGAGGATCGATTTTAAAAGGATTTTTCGCATTATGGAACACGACGTTATCGATACTCTGGTTTCACCGGAAGGCCGCCTGGACGTGCTCTCCAAGACTGAAGTCAACAAACTGCTCGACACCAGCCAGGGTGGCCTGTACAACACGTTCCGCCGCTGCGCGCTGGCGGTACTGAACTGCGGCAGCACCATCGACGATGGGCGCGCCTTGCTTGAGCGGTATCAATCATTTGAAATTTCCATCATCCAGCGCGAGCGCGGCATCAAGCTCGACATCAAGGGTGCGCCGGCCATCGCCTTCGTCGATGGCAAGATGATCAAGGGTATCCATGAGCATCTGTTTGCCGTGTTGCGCGACATCATCTTTGTCAGCGATGAAGTCACGGGTAACCCGAAATTCGATTTGCAGAGCACGGAAGGCGTGACGGACGCCGTGTTCCACATCCTGCGCAACGCAAACGTGCTGCAAACTCAGCTCAACCCCAACCTGGTGGTGTGCTGGGGCGGCCACTCGATCAACCGCGCCGAATACAATTATTCGAAGGAAGTGGGTTACCAGCTGGGCTTGCGCGGCCTCGATATCTGTACGGGCTGCGGCCCCGGCGCCATGAAGGGTCCCATGAAGGGCGCCACTATCGGCCACGCCAAGCAGCGATTGCACAATGGCCGCTACCTGGGCATCACCGAGCCGGGCATCATCGCCGCCGAATCGCCGAACCCCATCGTCAATGACCTGGTGATCATGCCCGACATCGAAAAACGCCTGGAAGCGTTCGTGCGCGCGGGCCACGGCATCGTCGTGTTCCCTGGTGGCGCCGGCACGGCCGAAGAGATTTTATATATCCTCGGCATTTTGTTGCACCCGGACAACGCCGAGATTCCATTCCCGCTGATCTTCACGGGGCCGGAAACGTCGCGCGAGTATTTCGTGCAGATCAACCAGTTCATCAGCGACACCCTGGGCCCGGACGCGCAGCAGCGCTACAAGATCATCATCGACGATCCGGAACTGGTGGCGCGCGAGATGCTCGAAGGCATCCGCCAGGTGCGCGAATTCCGCAAGGCGCACAGCGACGCGTATTACTTCAATTGGCTGCTGAAAATCGACCACGAATTCCAGATGCCGTTCCAGCCCACGCATGAAAACATGCGCAACCTGAGCCTGCACAAGAACCAGCCCACGCACTTGCTGGCGGCCCAGCTGCGCCGCGCGTTTTCGGGCGTGGTGGCCGGCAACGTCAAGGACGACGGCATCCGCTCGATCGAAGAGCACGGCAACTTCGAAATCCACGGCGACAAGGCCATCATGGGGCCAATGGATGCGCTGCTGGCCTCGTTCGTGGCGCAGCACCGGATGAAGCTGGCGGGGACGGCTTACGTGCCTTGCTATACGGTGATTCAATAACCCCAAGGGCAAAATCTGGGGTCGGACCCTGAGGGTCTGAGGTACCCCAGCCTTTCTTTTGGGTTTGGTTGGCTAAGCACAGAAGTAAAAAAGCCGCCTGATCGCAAGATCAGGCGGCTTTTTATCGGCTTGCGTGCGTGATTAGTCTTCGCGGCGCAGGTGTGGGAACAGCAGAACGTCGCGGATATTCGGCGAATCCGTGATGATCATCATCAAACGGTCGATGCCGATACCGCAGCCACCGGCTGGCGGCATGCCGTATTCCAGCGCGCGGATGTAGTCGGCGTCGTAGAACATCGCCTCTTCATCGCCGGCGTCCTTGGCGGCCACTTGCGCCAGGAAGCGTGCCGACTGGTCTTCCGCGTCGTTCAACTCGGAGAAGCCGTTGGCGATTTCGCGGCCCACCATGAACAGCTCGAAGCGTTCGGTGATGCCGGCCACCGTGTCGGAAGCGCGCGCCAGTGGCGACACTTCGACCGGATAGTCGATGATGTAGGTTGGTTCCCATAGTTGCGCTTCAGCTGTTTCTTCGAACAGCGCCAGTTGCAGCGCGCCCAGGCCCGAGTGTGCGTGCGGCTTGACGCCGAATTTCTTCAGCTCTTCCTTGATGTATTCGGCATCGCCCAATTGCTCGTTTGTATAATGTGGAGCAAATTTGTTGATGGCGCCAACGATGGTCAGGCGATGGAACGGTTTTGCCAGGTCCAGCTCGCGGCCGCCGTAGGTCAGGGTGGCGGTGCCGTGCGCGTCGATGGCAGCCTGGCGGATGACCGCTTCGGTGAAGTCCATCAGCCATTTGTAGTCGGTGTAGGCGGCGTAGAATTCCATCATCGTGAATTCAGGATTGTGACGGATCGACACGCCTTCGTTGCGGAAGTTGCGGTTGATCTCGAACACGCGGTCAAAGCCGCCGACGACCAGGCGCTTCAGATACAGCTCGGGCGCGATACGCAGGTACATTTGCATGTCCAACGCATTGTGGTGCGTGATGAATGGCTTTGCCGCGGCGCCGCCCGGGATCGTGTGCAGCATCGGCGTTTCCACCTCCATGAACTCGTTCTTTTCCATGAAGCGGCGGATCGACGAGATGGCGGCGGTACGCGCCTTGAAGGTGCGGCGCGTCTCTTCGTTCATGATCAGGTCGACGTAGCGCTGGCGGTATTTCGTTTCCTGGTCGGCCAGGCCGTGGAATTTGTCCGGCAGCGGGCGCAGCGACTTGGTGATCAAACGCAGTTCCGACACCTTGATGGTCAGCTCGTCCGTCTTGGTCTTGAACAGCGTGCCTTGCACGCCCAGGATATCGCCCAGGTCATAGTGGTGCAGGGCGGCCATGGCCGCTTCGCCGGTGAGGTCCAGCGTGGCGTAGATCTGGATGCGGCCATCGGCCTTCGGGCCGGAGGCGTCTTGCAGGGTGGCGAAAGCGGCTTTCTTGCCTGCTTCGCGTTTCAGCATCATGCGCCCGGCCAGCACCACGTGTACGGGATTTTCTTCCAGCTCTTCACGCGTCTTGCCGTCGTATTTCTCGTGCAGATCGGCCGCCTTGTGTTCAGGGCGGAAATCGTTCGGGAAGGCGATGCCTTGTTCGCGCAGTGCGGCCAGCTTGGCGCGGCGCTCGGCGATGATCTTGTTTTCATCGGGGGCGGCGGCTTGTTCTTGAATATCCGTAGTCATGGTGTTCTTCGTTGTAGATTATTGATGATGTGGTGCCAGCGCTGGCGCCACGCTGGCAAACAGTGCGTCGACGTCGAGCGCGGAGAAATCCGGCACGATGGCAATCACGTTGTCGAATGCGGCAAATGCTGCGGCCGGCAGGGTGGTGGTGAGTACCACGACGCGCATGCCGGCGCGGCGTGCCGCTTCCACGCCCAGGGGCGCGTCTTCGAAGACGATACAGTTTCCCGGCTGCGTGCCGGCCAGCTGCGCGCCTTTCAGGAAGACGTCCGGATGCGGCTTGCCCCGTTCCACGTCGGCGGCGCCGACGATGGCGTCGAAGCGGTGGCGCAAATCGAGACCGTCGAGGGTGAACGCGATGTTTTCGTTCGGTGCGGCCGTGCCCACCACCAGCGCCACGCCGTTCTGGCGCGCGCTGGCGATCAGCTGGTCGAAACCGGCCACCGTGGCCAGGTGCGGGCCATACAGTTCGCGGTAGACGACTTCCTTTTCGGCCAGCAGGGTGACATGGTCGGCATCCTCGCCCAGGTACTTGGCGATGATTTCGTGGCCTTGCCGTCCTGCCGTGTCGCGGAAAAAGGCATCCGCATCCAGCGCATGGCCCCGGCGCTCAAAGAACGCCAGCCACGCTGTGGTGTGGAAGGCCATGTTGTCGACGATCGTGCCATCCATGTCGAACAGGAAGGCACGCTGCGCCAGTGCCGGAGCGGAGGCGTTCATCGTTTATACGCCCTGTTTCAGCGAGGCGGAGATGAACTCGTCGATGTCGCCATCGAGCACACCCTTGGTATTGCCCGTCTCGAAGCCGGTGCGCAAGTCCTTGATGCGGGACTGGTCCAGCACGTAGGAACGGATCTGGTGACCCCAGCCCACGTCGGTTTTCGAGTCTTCCAGCTTTTGCTGCTCGCTCATGCGCTTGCGCAATTCATGCTCGTACAGCTTGGCTTTCAGCATTTCCATTGCTTCGGCGCGGTTACGGTGCTGCGAACGGTCGTTCTGGCACTGCACCACGATGCCGGTCGGCGCATGTGTCATGCGCACGGCGGAATCGGTTTTGTTGATGTGCTGACCACCGGCGCCCGACGCGCGGTAGGTATCGACGCGGATGTCGGCCGGGTTGACGTCGATCTCGATCGAATCATCGACTTCCGGATACACGAACAGCGACGTAAACGAGGTGTGGCGGCCGTTGGCCGAGTCGAATGGCGACTTGCGCACCAGGCGGTGCACGCCCGTTTCCGTGCGCAGGAAGCCGTAGGCGTGATCGCCCTCGACCTTCAGCGTGGCCGTCTTGATGCCGGCAACCTCGCCATCGGACTGCTCCAGGATCTCGACCTTGAAGCCCTTGCGTTCGCAATAGCGCAGGTACTGGCGCAGCAGCATCGAGGCCCAGTCCTGGGCTTCCGTACCGCCGGCACCGGCCTGGATATCGATGAAGCAGTTGTTCGGGTCCATCGGATTGTTGAACATCCGGCGGAACTCCATGCTTTCGATGATCTTGCCGATGTCCTGCACGTCCTGCTCGATCGCTTCGAGCGTCTCTTCGTCGGCTTCTTCGCGGGCCATGTCGAACAGGTCGCGGGTGTCGCGCAGGTCGGCATCGGCCTTCGTCAGGCTAAAGACGATGGATTCCAGCGCCTTTTTCTCTTTACCGAGGTCCTGGGCGCGCTTGGGATCGTTCCAGACGGTCGGATCTTCCAGTTCTTCATTGACTTGCTCTAGTTTCTCCGACTTGACAGCGAAGTCAAAGATACCTCCGAAGTTCGGCTTCGCGAACCGTCAGGTCGTTGAGCAGGGCGGAGATGGCGTTGATGCGTTCGGCTTCCATAATATTCTGGTCTTCTATGGTGAAATCAAACCCTGAATTATACGCGAGCGCGGCGTGTTTCTGATGCCGGCAGCGGGGAATCGGCGGCAAGGAATGCAATAAATCCACTATTTTGCTGTATTTGCGACAATGTTCCGACTGGCAAAGTGCGTGTTTTATGGCTTGATGGCGGCTGCCGTGCTGCGTATGATGCTGGCGATATTGTCTTTCCACAGGAACACCTCATGTGCCAACTGATGCGCCAACTTCCCCGTCTTGCCCTGTTACCGTTGCTGCTGGCAGGCTGCGGCGCCTTGCCGCCCGGGGCTACCGGGCACGCCCACCCGCTGGCGGCCACGCCGGCTGGCAGCAGCGCCACCCTGGCCCTGCTGGAGACGACGGATTTGCACGCCAATGTGCTCAGTTATGACTATTACAAGCTGCAGCCGGAGCCGTCGATCGGCCTGGAACGCACGGCGGCGCTGATCGCGCAGGCGCGCGCGCAATTTCCGAACAACCTCCTGCTCGACAACGGCGACACCATCCAGGGCACGGCGCTGGCCGACTACCAGGCGCTGGTCAAACCGCTGGCCTGCGACCAGACCCTGGCCATCTACAAGGCCATGAACCTGCTGAAAGTGGACGGCAGCGGCATCGGCAACCATGAATTCAACTACGGCCTGGCCTTTTTGAGCCAGGTGACGGGCAACCGTTTTGATGTCGACAGCGTCGACGCGGCCAAGCCGCGCTGCGCCGGCCCGCAATTTCCGCAAGTGCTGGCCAACGTCTATAGCGTGAAGAGCGGCAAGCCGCTGTTTGCGCCATATCACATCATCGACAAGCAGATCACGGCGACCGGCCCTGACGGCGAGCCGGTCACGAGCACCGTCAAGGTGGGCATCATCAGCTTTGCGCCGCCGACCATCATGGCGTGGGACAAGCGCTGGCTGGAAGGAAGAGTCTACACGCAGGGCGTGCGCGAGACGGCGGAAAAGTTCATCCCCGAGATGCGCGCCAGGGGCGCCGAACTGGTGGTGGCCATCTCGCACGGTGGCCTGGATGACAGCCCGTATTCGCCCAGCATGGAAAACGGCAATTACTACCTGTCGCAAGTGCCCGGCGTGGACGCCATGCTGATCGGCCATTCGCACCAGCTGTTCCCCAACGCCACCAGCACGGTGGCGCAATTTAACCTGCCTGGCGTCGACAAGGCCCGTGGCCTGGTCAACGGCGTGCCCACTGTGATGGCCAATCTGTGGGGCAAGCACCTGGGCGTGATCGGCTTGCACCTGCGCCACGACGGCAAGCAGTGGATCGTCGACAAGAGCGCCACCACGGTGGAAGCGCGCGGCATCCAGAATGCGGACAAGAGCTATGTGGCGCCCGATGCGGCGATCAGCGCGCTGGTGGCCGAGGAACATGCTGCCACCATCGCCTACGTGCAGACGGCCGTGGGCGCGACCGATTTCCGCATGTCGACGTATTTTGCCGACGTGGGCGATGTGAGCGCCATCGAGGTGGTCAATCAGGCGCAGGCGGGCTACCTGGCCGCTTACGTGAAGGCGAATTTGCCGCAGTACGCGCAGCTGCCCGTGCTGTCGATGTCGTCGCCATTCAAGAGCGGTTCGGCCGGCGTGTCCGACTATACGGACGTCAAGGCGGGTAATGTGGCGCTCAATAATGCGGCCGACCTGTATTTGTATCCGAACGCGCTGTATGGCGTGAAGATGAATGGCGCGCAGTTGAAGGCCTGGCTGGAGCAGTCGGCGCAGCGTTTCAATACCATCGCCCCGAACCAGGCGGAGCCGCAGGAACTGGTCAACTTGGCCCACCCCAGCTACAACTTCGACGCCATCACCAGCGCCGACGTGCGCTACCAGATCGACATCACGCAACAGCCTGGCCAGCGCATCAAGGGCTTCACGTACAAGGGCAAGCCGGTGGCTGCGGACCAGGAATTCATCATCGCGACAAACAACTACCGCGCCAGCGGCGGCGGCAATTTTCCCGGTCTCGATGGCAGCAAGACGGTGGTGGCCTCGCCCGACAACAACCGCGAACTGCTAATCGCCTACGTCACGCAAGAGAAAAACCTCACGCGCGCGAAAAACGGCTCGGCGCGCAGCTGGCGCTTTGCCAAAGTCGCCACGCAAGGCCCGGTGGTATTCCACTCGGCGCCCAATGTGATCGAGCTGGCCCGCGCAGCTGGCATCGATAATGTGACGCAGCTCAAGTCCGACGATGGCGCCGGCAAGGGTTTTGCGCTGTACCAGGTCGATTTGTCGAAATGAAGCTGACGGCTTGGCTGCTGGCGGCGGCGCTGGTGGCCGCGTCGCCCCTGGCATCGGCGGCGCAGGATGCCGCGGCCCAGCTCACTCACGCGAAAGCGCTGATGCGCGCGGGAGTCGCTACCCAGCCACAGGCGCGCGCCCTGTTCGGGCAGGCGGCGCAACAGGGCAGCGCTGCCGCCGCGTACTACCTGGGCTTGATGCTGAAGAACGGCATGGGCGGGCCGCAAGACAGCACGGCCGCCATGCACTGGCTGGAACTGGCCGCGCAAGGTGGCGTGGCGCCCGCTATGTTCATTCTGGCGAACCTGCTGCTGGCCAGCGATGAAGTGCAAGCGCGCTACTGGCTGGACACGGCCTGCGGCCTTGAATACCCGGAAGCGCTGCAGCAGAAATCCCTCGCCCTGGGCGAGGGGCGCATGGGCTATGCGCACGACGAGGCGCTGTCGGCCCTGTACCTGAAAATGGCCACCCACGCGATGGGGCATCGCCCGCCCGAACCCTGATCTACGCGGGCGTTTTCGGCCTGGCCCGCAAGCTGGCCGCCGCCTGGCCGATGGCGAACGGATCGCGCGACAGGATCGCCGCGCCCAGGTCGACCAGCCTGGCCGCCGCACCGATGGCAGCTTTTATATCAGCAATGCGCTTGAGCTGCGCCTTGCCCTTGGCGATGGCGCCCTCGATATCTGCGCGCGCCTGTTCGGCCCCTTCGGCGATCAGGTAAATGCCGTAGGCGCGGAACAGGGCCACCATCTGGTCCAGGTGGTTTTCAACTTGTTCCAGCAGCGCGCGCTCTTCCGGCGTCAGCGTTTCCCGTTCGCGGATACGCAATTCCAGCACCAGGCTCGATGCCTGCGCCAGGCTGTCGGCGATGGCGTAGGTTTGGTCCTTCGTCAGTTCGGTCAATTGGGGCATGGGAGTCTCCAGTGTGGGCGCATTACCAGCGAGCGGGAGCATAGTAAGCTGCTTGCCGCTGCAGCGCCTCGACGTGGCGCGAAAACTGCGCCAGCTGCTGTGCCAGTTCGGGCGACTGCAGGCGGTCGAGATTGGCCCGCAGCGCCGCCACGCTTGCCTGCAGCGCATCGACGGCGGCCACATACGCGGTGACGATCTTTTCGCGTTCCTGCAATTGCTTGCCTTCCAGGTGCAATCGCGTGCGGATGTAGTTGGCCGCCAGCGGTTCGCGCGGCGCAGCGCCATCGACGGCATTGCGCAGCAGCGCCAGGTCGCGCAATTCGTCCTGCAGCCCGGCGCGGTAATTGCGCTGCGCATACTCTTTCAAGGCATTGCTGACGATGTTGACGGCTTCTTGCTCAGCTAGCAGTTCGCGCAGGGCCGACTTTTGCAGGCGCTGCGTGGCCAGCCGGCTCAGGTGTTCGCTCAGCTTCACCACTGTCGACAAGCTGCCGGCGTCGAGCAGCGGCGCCGCTGCGCCATGCAACTGCAGGCTGCCCAGCGAATCGCCCAGTCCCTTGAATTCTTCCTGGTATACCGGCACCTTGCTGTCGGCGACGGCCGCCAGCGTCTGCGCATAGCGCAACAGCACGTCGTTCAGCTTGCCTATCGATTCGCTGGCCAGGCTGATCGGCGCGCAGTCGGCGCGCGCTGCCTGCTCGCTCGCTTGTGCGTCGAAATGCTCGCTCATGATCAGCCGCTTGCGCAGGGCATTATCGGTGCAGCTGTCGAGCGTGCCGGCCAGCATGGGCTCGAAACTGGCGGATAGCTTGTGCGTCTGCTCGGCAAACGTGCGCACGGGCGCCAGGTTGCTGGCGCAGCCGCCCAGCAGCAGGCTGGTGAAGGCAAGCAAGGCGGAAACGGTGGCTGTCGACAGGTGTTGCATAGTGCCTCCATGCGGCGGGGTGGCTGGACGGGCCCGCGCGCACGCGCTGGCATTGCCGACCTTAGCATGCGGGCCAGTGACGGCTTTGCGCCAGATCAGCAGCCCGGCTGATCATCGTCTTCGCCCGTCCTTGGCGCCGCAGATTTGTTGCACGATGGCGCACAGTGTGTCAATTTGCGTCACATTTACCTTACAGAAGTCTGACAATCGCGTCTTTTTCGTTGCTGCGACGCGTCATATGTAGTTGTTGCTGGAGCATGTTTACTAACCTACAATGATTTATCGATGGGGCGGTTATCCAGCGTACGACTATAAAAATAAGTGGCATTAAAAACGTTGTATTACAGGAGATGACAAATGAATTTCAAACAGAAGTTGCTCGTGGCAAGTTTGGTTTTGGGTTTCTCGCAAGCGGCTGTCGCAGCCGAGCCCATCAAGATCGGCGTGTCCGGTCCGTTCACGGGCGGTTCCGCGCCGATGGGCGTGTCGATGCGCGACGGTGTCAAGCTGGCCGTTGCTGAAATCAATGCCAAGGGCGGCGTCATGGGCCGTTCGCTGTTGCTGATCGAACGCGACGACGAAGCCAAGAACGAACGCGGCGTGCAAATCGCCCAAGAACTCATCAACAAGGAAAAGGTCGCCGCCACCGTCGGCTTCATTAACACCGGCGTGGCGCTGGCCTCGCAGCGCTTTTACCAGGAAGCCAAGATCCCCGTGATCAACAACGTGGCAACGGGTTCCATCATCACCAAGCAGTTTGCCGACCAGCCTGAAAATTACATCTTCCGTAATTCCGCCAACGACCAGATCCAGTCGCACATGATCGTCGAGGAAGCCGTCGACCGCCGCAAGTTCAAGAAAGTGGCGATCCTGGCCGATTCCACCAACTACGGCCAGCTGGGCCGCGAAGACCTGGAAAAGGCGCTCGACAAGAAAGGCCTCAAGGCCGTCACGGTCGAAAAATACAATATCAAGGACGTCGACATGACGGCCCAGCTGCTCAAAGCCAAGCAGGCGGGTGCGGAAGTGGTGCTGACCTACGGCATCGGCCCGGAACTGGCGCAAATTGCCAACGGCATGGAGAAACTGGGCTGGAAAGTGCCGCTGATCGGCAGCTGGACCCTGGCCATGGGCAACTTCATCGATAACGCGGGCAAGAACGGCGACGGTACGCGCATGCCGCAAACCTTCATCCAGGACGCCAGCACGCCGAAACGCAAGGCCTTCATCGACGGCTACGTCGCTACCTACAAGCCATCGGGCGGACGCATACCGTCGGCCGTGTCGGCTGCGCAAGGCTACGATTCGATCTACCTGCTGGCAGCAGCCTTCAAGCAGGCGGGCGGCACGGATGGTCCGAAAGTGCGCGCCGCGCTGGAAAACCTGACGGAAAAAGTGGACGGCGCCGTCACCACGTATAACAAGCCATACAGCAAAACCAACCATGAAGCGATTACCGCCGACGTGACCGTGTTTGGCGAAGTCAAGGACGGCAAAGTCGTCCTCGCCAAGTAAGCCCGGCGCATAGCCAAGCACTCGCCGCACAATGGCCAGCCTTGAGGAATCAGGACTGGCCATTTTTTTATTTACCGTCTTCCGGGGAATACCATGGAAATCTTCCTGCAGCTAGTCTTCAGCGGCGTTGCGCTGGGCATGATCTATGCCGTCATCGCCTTCGGCTACCAGCTGACCTTTGCCACGTCCGGCACCCTCAACTTCGGCCAGGGCGAGTCCTTGATGCTGGGCGCGCTGGTGGGCCTGTCCCTGGTGGGCACCATCCACGGCGGCCCCTACATGAGTTATTTGCTGATGGTCCCCATCGTCATCGCTTTCGGCGCCTTGCAGGGCGTGTTCGTCGAATGGATCGGCGTGCGCCCCGCCATCAAGATCAAGTCCGAATTCGGCTGGATCATGTCGACCATCGCGCTGGCCATCATCTTCAAGAACGTGGCGGAAAACATCTGGGGCAAGGATGACCTGATGTTCCCGTCGCCGCTTTCGGCTGCGCCGTTCCAGGTGTTCGGCGCCAATGTGCAGCAGATGCAGGTGGCCGTGATCGTCGGCGCGCTGGCCATCATGCTGGCCGTCGAAGTGTTCAACCGCAAATCGATCTACGGCAAGGCCGTCGTGGCCACGGCCAACGACCGCGATGCGGCCGGTTTGATGGGCATCAATACGGGCATGGTCATCACGTTTTCGTACGCGCTGTCGTCCGCCACGGCCGCGTTTGCCGGCGTGCTGGTGGCGCCGCTGACGCTGACGGGCGCCACCATGGGTGCGTCCCTGGGCCTGAAAGCGTTTGCCGTGGCCATCATCGGCGGACTGACGTCGGGCGTGGGCGCCATCGTAGGCGGCCTGATCCTGGGCATCGCCGAAACCACCACCGGCTATTACATTTCCACGGGCTACAAGGAAGTGCCGGGCCTGCTGTTGCTGCTGCTGGTGCTGGCCATCAAGCCGTCCGGCCTGTTCGGCAAAGCCGCGATCAAGAAAGTCTGAGGAATACATGAACAAGAAAATCACCATGCTCGCATTGAGCGCGGCCGGGTTGGCCGTGCTGGCCCTGTTTCCCATCGTAATACCGAATCCATACTACATCCACCTGGCCGAGACGATCTTGATCTACGCCATCTTGCTGTTCGGCCTCGATATCGTCGTCGGTTACACGGGGCAGGTGTCGCTGGGCCACGCCGGGCTGTTCGGCATCGGCTCCTATGCCACGGGCGTGCTGGTGTTCAAGCTGGGCGCGCCGTTCTGGCTGGCCATTCCCGCCAGTATTTTAGGCGCGGCCGTGTTCGGCGCCATCCTGGCCTTGCCGGCCCTGCGCGTGACGGGCCCTTACCTGGCCATGGTGACCCTGGCCTTCGGCACCATCATCCAGATACTGATCAATGAGATGAGCTTCCTGACGGAAGGCCCGATGGGCATCAAGATCCACAAACCGGCCATCTTCGGACATAAATTGAGCGAAGTGGAGTACTACTATATGGTGGCGGCGCTGATGCTCATTTCGCTCGTCGTCGTGCACCGCATCCTGAAGTCGAACCTGGGACGGGCTTTCGAGGCGCTGCGCGACAGCCCCATCGCGTCCGACTGCATGGGCGTGTCCGTCTACCGCTACAAAGTGTATGCGTTTGTCATCAGCGCCGGCTTCGCGGGCCTGGCGGGCAGTCTGTACGCGTATTCGGAAGAGTATATTTCCCCGAATACCTATAACTTCGAGCTGACGATATTGTTCTTGCTGGCCGTCATCATGGGCGGGCGCAAGACCCGTTCCGGCGCGCTGATCGGCGCCTTGATCGTCGTCATGCTGCCCAGCCTGCTGTCCGATATCGAACTGTTCCGCAAGATCGCCGTGACGGCCGCCGTGCTGGGCGTGATCGGCTCGGCCGTCATGCTGGCGAAAAAGCGCAGCACCGTGCGCGGCGTGATCGTGCCGCTGGTGGCCACCATCGGCCTGGCCGCGTTTTCCTACAAGCTCGACAACATGGTTGACTGGCGCCTGACCATCTTCGGCCTGATGACCCTGTTTGTCGTGTATTACTTGCAAGATGGCATCGTCGGCTTCCTGATGAGTTTTGTCGGCAAGGGCCGGCGCCATGTGCAAGCCATCGCCTCGCACGGCGTGGCGCCGTTTGATCACGCGCAAGGCGGGCAACGCGGAGAGACCTTGCTACGCGTGGACCAGGCGCTGATGCAGTTCGGCGGTTTGAAAGCCCTGAACCAGGTCGACTTGAACGTTACACAAGGTTCCGTGCATGGGCTGATCGGGCCGAACGGCTCGGGCAAGAGCACGATGATGAACGTGCTGACGGGCATCTACAAGCCGACGGCGGGCAAGGTGGAATTTGCCGGCGTGGTCATTTCCGGGCGCACGCCCTCCGAGATCGCCCTGGGCGGCGTGGCGCGCACGTTCCAGAACGTGCAGCTGTTCGGCGAAATGACGGCCACCGAAAACGTGCTGGTTGGCTTGCACAACACGTTCAAGTCGAATGTGCTGGACGTGATGCTGCAGACGCCCCGCTACAAGCGCGAGGAGAAGGCGGCGCGCGAGCGGGCCGCCAGCATCCTCGAATTCGTCGGCCTGGCGGACCTGGCCAACGAGGAAGCGCGCAATTTGCCGTACGGCAAGCAGCGCCTGCTGGAAATTGGCCGCGCGCTGGGCCTCAATCCCCGCTTGCTGCTGCTGGACGAACCGGCGGCCGGCCTGACGGCGCCCGATATCAAGGAGCTGATGGCCATCATCCGCAAGATCCGCGAGCACGGCATCACCATCATCCTGATCGAGCACCACATGGACGTGGTGATGGCGCTGTCGGACGTGGTAACGGTGCTGGACTTCGGCCAGAAGATCGCCGAAGGCGCGCCCGCCGTCGTGCAGAGCGATCCGAAAGTGATCGAAGCCTACCTGGGCGGCAGCGCCGAAACCCTGTCGCCTGCGGCGCATTGAGAGAGGACGATCCATGCTTAAAATAGTCGATCTGCACGCCGCCTACGGCAAAGTCGAAGTCTTGCACGGCATTTCGCTCGAAGTTCCAAAGGGAAAACTGGTGACCCTGATCGGTTCGAACGGCGCCGGCAAGACCACCACCATGCGCGCCATTTCCGGCATGCTCAAGCCCAAGTCGGGCAGCGTGACGCTGGGCGGCAAGGACGTCACGGGCCTCGACTCGCACAAGATCGCGCGCGCCGGCCTGGCCCATTCGCCGGAAGGACGGCGCGTGTTTTCATCGATGTCGGTGACCGATAACCTGCTGCTGGGCGCTTTTCCCCGCTTTACCCGCGCACGGCCGAAAGGCGACATCAAGGGCGACCTGGAAAAGGCGCTGGAACTGTTCCCGCGCCTGAAAGAGCGCCAGCACCAGCTGGCCGGCACCTTGTCCGGCGGCGAACAGCAGATGCTGGCCATGGCGCGTGCCGTCATGCTCAATCCCGAAGTGATTTTGCTGGACGAGCCGTCGATGGGCCTGGCGCCGATTTTGGTGGAAGAAGTCTTCCGCATCATCACGCGCTTGAAGGCGGAAGGCGTGACCATGCTGCTGGTCGAGCAATTTGCCGCCGCCGCCCTGAACGTGGCCGATTACGGTTACGTGCTGGAAAACGGCAGCATCTCCGTGCACGGCCCGGCCGAGAGCCTGAAGACGGACCCGAAGGTGATTGCGGCGTATCTGGGGGGCGGGCACTGACCAGCGTCTGAAAATGCGTTGACAATGCGCTTGCTGCGTATTGTCAAATCCTCTACACTGCGCGATTGCATTTTCCGCAGTGTAGACAGGGCCTCATGCGCACAGCCACACCGTATTCTCCCGCCTTTTTGCTGCCCTTGCTGCCCTTGCTGCCGCTCGCGGCTTGCGCTGACGATGCGCCGCTGCAGAAAGTCGAGGTTTCCGCCGCCAGCGGCGTGCAGCAGCGGCGGGGCGACACGGCCGCGAAAATCGTCGTCAGCCGGGAAGAGCTCGCGCAATATGGCGACAACAGCCTGGCGGCCGTGCTGAAACGCCAGCCCGGCGTATCCGTCGTCGGCAGCGAGGTGCGTATGCGGGGGCTGGGCGCCGGCTATACGCAAATGCTGATCAATGGCGACCCCGCGCCACCCGGTTTTTCCATCGAGTCGATCGCGCCCGAGATGATCGAGCGCATCGAGATACTGCGCAGCGCGACGGCCGAATACAGCATGCAGGCAGTGGCCGGCAGCATCAACGTGATCTTGCGCAAGGGCGCCAGCCGTCCGGAACGCGAATGGAAGCTGGGCGCGGGCAGGGCGGACAGGCGCTGGAATCCATCGGCATCCTGGCGCGTGGCCGACAAGTCGCATGGCTTGTCGTATGCGCTGACGGGTGCGCTGGAGCGCACGGCCGACAGCGCGGCGGGACGCACGACGGAAAGTATGGCCGATGCGGCCGGCACGCCGCTGGCCTTGCGGGACACGCGCACGCACAGCGCCTCGTCCGTCAACAAGGCCAGCCTGACGCCGCGCCTGCACTGGACCCTGGGCAATGGCGACACCCTGACTTGGCAAAGCCTGCTGGACTGGTACCGCACCGATTTTAATGGCGTGGCGCGCGAGACGGCCCTGCTGGGCGCGGCCACGGCATATCCGCGCAACGGCACGACGTCGCAGGCGAGCATCTTCTCGGCGCGCAGCGACGTGAGCTGGGTACATGCGATGGGCGCGGTGGGCAAGCTGACGGCCAAGCTGGGCGTGAACCATAACCGGCGCGATACGGACTACGCGTTTCATGGCGATGCCAGCGATGGCGCGCCCTTGCTGCTGCGCGGCGTGGTTTCCGATGCGCTCGACGACAGCTATACCAGCACCGGCAAATTCCTGGCGCGGCTGGGCGGCGGACATGCCCTGAGCCTGGGCTGGGATGGCAGCCTGATACGCCGCAGCGAGTCGCGCGTGCAGCGCGATACCTTCCCGGCCGGTGGCAGTGCCTACCTGCTGCAGGAAGACTATACGGCGGACGTGCACCGCCTGGCCCTGTACGCGCAGGATGAGTGGGAAATGACGCCGCGCCTGCAAATGTATGCGGGTCTGCGCTGGGAAGGCTTGCAGACGGCGACCGAGGGCCGCACCCTGAGCTCCGTGCAAACGCGCGCCAGCGTGTGGAGTCCCGTGGCACAAATCCTGTGGAAGCTGCCCGACAAGGAGCGCGACCAGCTGCGGCTGGCGTTGGCGCGCACTTATAAAGCGCCCAGCACGCGCAATCTGGTGCCGCGCCGCTACACCATCAATAATGGCAACAGCGCGAATAATCCCGATTTCCAGGGCAATCCGGCGCTGCGCCCCGAACTGGCGTGGGGCCTGGACGTTGCCTATGAGCATTATGTGGGCAAGGGCGGCGTGGCCAGCCTGTCGGCGTTCGCGCGGCGCATCAGCGACGTCACCGTGCAGCGTCTGTTCCAGCACGATGGCATCTGGATTGCCAGTCCGTTCAACAATGGCAATGCCAGCGTGCGCGGCATCGAGATGGATATGAAATTGCCCTTGCGCACCTGGTTTGCGCAGGCGCCCGAGATCGACCTGCGCGCCAATGCAGCGCGCAACTGGTCGCGCGTCGATGCCGTGCCGGGGCCGGGCAACCGGCTGGACAGCCAGGTGCCGGCCAGCATCAACCTGGGGCTGGACTACCGGCTTGTACCTATGCTCAGCATGGGCGGCAACCTGAATGTGCAGACGGGCGGCCTGGCGCGCCTCGACGCGCATGCCAGCAGTTATGCAGGCGTGCGGCGCACCCTCGATGCGTATGGCTTGTGGCAGCCGGACGCCAGGACGCGCGTGCGCCTGTCGCTGGCCAACCTGCTGCGCCAGCAGCAGGTGCAGGCGCAGTCATACGTGGATGGGGAAGGTGCCAGCGACAGCGTGACAAGCGTGCCTGGCCGCGCATCGCTGCGGCTGATGCTGGAGCGCAGTCTTTAGTGTTGCGTGGGTTTTTCCTGCTGCACTAATATAAACGGGCTGACGACGACGGCCCATAATGCCGCGTTGGCGCTCTGCCAGTCCAGCGCCTGCTGGTCCGAGACCTTGGCGACCTTACCATCGGCCAGCCATTGCGCGATGGTCGATTTGTCATCGTGCGAGATGCGCACGGCCACTTCGACCAGGTCGAGGTCATTGGCGACCCAGACGACATTGCCCTGGGAGAAATGCTTTTCCAGTTCGCTCCAGGCCAGGCGGGCCGTTTCGCTGTTCACTTTGAGGCGCAGTTCGGTGTCTTTTTCAGGATTGGTTTGCATGCGAAATATCAAGTTGCGGTGAGTCGGATGCCGTTGCGCGCGTTTGCGTTGTACTTCACAGCGCTTCGACGCGCGGCGTCGGCGTACCCTGCCATGTTAACCGATAGGCGGCGCCTTTGCGAACATTGCCTACCAGCGCAGGGCGAAAGCAGGCCAGGTTGATGCCGCCCGCCAGCCGCGCGCTGGGGAAGATGATGCCCATGGAGCCGGCATCGAGCAGAATGGCGGCCAGGTCTTGCGAGGCGATGTAGCTGGCCGGGTCCAGGCAATCGACGTAGCGGGGTTGGCCGCGCAAGTCGTGGAAGCTGGCGGAAAAATCGGCCAGCAGCGACTGGTAGCTGACGCTGTCGTCGAAATATGCGATTTCCTGGTATTCCACGGTCTTGTGGAAAATGATTTCAGCCAGTGCCGTTGTCATGTCGAAAGCGCAATACCAGGCGCCCCGTTCGGCATCGTTGAAACGCGCCCCTTCCGGGCGGGCGTAGGTGTAGGCGGCATTGATGATGCGAAAGTGCGGCACGCCAAAAACCAGCTCGTCGACGCCGATGCCTGGCGCGCCGCCATATTCGGCCACCAGGCGCGCATTCGTCGCGTTGTCCAGCTCAAACAGTTCGCGCAGGTGATCATCGTCTTCCGCCAGCGGGGCCAGCACGGAGTCTTCCATGTCGGCAAAGCGCGACGGGATCAAACGGCAAGTGTCGATCTGGCGCAGTGCGGCCAGCGGCGGCAGGTTTTCCGTGGCTGACGGCGGCAAGATCACAGTCCTCCGCGCCGCGCATCGAGCAGCTTGCGCACCGTTTGCATGGCCAGCAAGCCACCCGCCAGCATCTGCGACAACGGTGTGCGCCCGCCAAAGACGGGGTTTTTGTTGGGCAGGCTGACCCATTCGTCGGCCAGCTTGTCGCCATACAGGATGTGCAGCGCCTTGTAGATGCCCAGCAGGTAGGAGATGCGCGTGATGCGGTCCACTTCCAGCAAGCGGTCCGGGTGCTTCTTCCACTCGTAATAGGCGCTGCTGGAGAGGCCGCCCAGCAACTCGCGCGCATCGTCGTCGCGCAGCTTCCAGGCGGCGGCCAGCTTGAAAAACCCTTTCAAGGCCGCTTGCGACAAGCGCTCGCGCTCGGCTTTCGCGTTCAGGTCGACAAGGATAGCCGGCTCGAAGCGGCTCTTGGGGTAGGCGTAGGCAAGATTCATGATGAACTCCTTTTGTGGATTAATATTACTCCTTTTTTGGAATTGTTGCCGTTGTCATGCCGGTGTAGGATTTAGCCCAGAACTGGCTGTTGAGGTTAAAAAGCTCCGAATTCTCCACTAACGGCATGTCCGCCTTACACAGGTTCCGCGTGCTCCACCATCAGTTGCACTTTCGTCGTGCCATTGTATTCATTGGCGTCCAGCCGGAAGGCCACGCGCGTGCGTTCGCCCAGGGCGTCCGTGTGGCCAAACCAGATGGCGTCGAAGCGCACGCCGTTCTTTTCCAGCAACAGTTTCAGATGGCGCTCTTTTAATATGCGCTGGCTGACGACGCGGAATTCATCGCAGAAGACGGGCGGGGCGAAGCCCTGGCCCCACACCTGGCCATCCATCAGCTCGATGAAGGCCGTCGTGTAGTAGGCGTCTTCCAGCGGGCCGTCCGTTTCCACGATGCGCTCCAGCTGCTGGGCACTGAGCCAGGCCTGGCCCACTGCTTCGAAGGCCTTGGAAAAGGCCTCGAAGGCATCGGCGCGGATGGTCAGGCCCGCCGCCATGGCGTGGCCGCCGAACTTGTCGATCAGGCTGGGCGCCCGTTTGGAGACCAGGTCGAGCGCGTCGCGCAAGTGAAAGCCGGGAATCGAGCGGCCCGAGCCCTTGATCCAGCCGTCGGCGCCCGGCGCAAACGTGATCGTAGGGCGGTAGAACTTTTCCTTCAGGCGCGAGGCCACGATGCCGATCACGCCCTGATGCCAGGACGCGTCGAAGACGCTGATGGTGCTGCTGTTGGCCGGTTCGAAATCATCGAGGTGCAGCAGGGCCGTATCCTGCATTTCCGCCTCGATTTCGCGGCGCTTCAAATTGATGTCGTTCAATTGTTGCGCCAGCGCCCAGGCGCGGCCTTCGTCGTCCGTGATCAGGCATTCGATGCCCAGCGACATGTCTTGCAGGCGTCCTGCCGCATTCAGGCGCGGTCCCAGCGCAAAGCCCAGGTCGAACGGCGTGGCGCTGCGCGCTTCGCGGCCCGCCACGCGGAACAGGGCAGCCACGCCCGCATGCATATTGCCCTTGCGCATGCGTTTCAAGCCTTGCGCGACGAGGATGCGGTTGTTCGTATCGAGGCGCACCACGTCGGCCACCGTGCCCAGCGCCACCAGGTCGAGCAGGTTATCCAACTTGGGTTGCGTTTGCGCATCAAAAATACCGCGCCGGCGCATTTCTGCGCGCAGGGCCAGCAGCACGTAAAACACCACCCCCACGCCGGCCAGATGCTTGCTGGGAAAACCGCAGGCGGGCTGGTTCGGGTTGACGATGATAGCCGCGTCGGGCAGGGTGTCAGCCGGCAAATGGTGATCGGTAACGACCACCTGGATGCCGCGCCGGTTCGCCTCGGCCACGCCGTCGATGCTGGCGATGCCGTTGTCGACGGTGATGATGATATCGGGCGACTTTTCGCGCGCCGTCAGTTCGACGATTTCCGGCGTCAGGCCATAGCCGTACTCAAAACGGTTGGGCACGATGAAATCGACGTCGGCGCCCATGGCGCGCAAGCCGCGCAGGGCCACGGCGCAGGCGGTGGCGCCGTCGCAATCGTAGTCGGCCACGATAACCATGCGTTTCTTGGCAGCAATAGCGTCTGCCAGGAAGACGCCTGCCGCGCCGATGTGCAGCAAGCCGGACGGTGGTATCAGGGACGCCAGTTCGCTCGACAATTCTGCCGTGTCGGACAGGCCGCGCGAAGCGTACAGCCGGGCCAGCACGGGATGGATGCCGCCCTGGCGCAGCAGTTCGGATTCGCGGTAGGGGCAGGGGCGGGTGGCGATGCGGGTACGGGTCATGATGCTTTCAACTTGTTCAGGGTGGGCGCGCGCCAGAATTTGCGCTGCGCGTTGCGGCTGGTGGTGCACTCCAGCCAGGCGTCGCGGTGGCTCAGCACCAGGCGCAACTGCCCCAGGCGGCCATCTTTCAGGGCCGCCAAGAGGGGCGCGAACCAGTGCGTTTCCAGCGCTTGCAATTGCTGCAGCCACATGCCCCATTCCTGCGCCTGGGCAGACTCGATCAGGCCGCCCAGCACGACAATCGCATCTGCCTTCGTCGCCAACACGCTGTTTAGACTGGCGTTGCGCTGTTCTGGTTCCGCCAGCGCGGCCAGCCAGCCGGGCGCGTCCTTTGTCTGCAGGCTGGCGGCGCAGCGCGCAGGTTCTACCGTGGCCACGCTGGCGCCCCAGATCCAGAAGGAATTGATGGCTTTCAAGCCGCGTTCCTCGCGCGCCGCGTTGACGGGATGCTCATGCCACAGCATCTGCACTTCGTTCTGCAGGCGGCGCGCGGCGCGTGCGTGCTCGCCTTCCGGCATCCAGACGGACAGGTCTTGCGTGGTGGCGCCGTCCGGCGAGGCGCATTGCAAGTCGCTCCAGGCGTCCGCACGCATGAACCAGGTGCCGGCGTCGCCATACGACAGCGGCTGGCCGATCTCGTCAAAATACGGGCGCGCCGTCTCAAACAGGGTCCGCCCGTCGGCTTCGCTCAGATTGAGCTGGCGCAAGTCTTCCAGGCTGACGTGGCTGCGCGCAATGGCCAGGTGGGCAGGGTGCAGCAGGAAATAACGCGCCCCCGGCGCCGGTTCCAAGCCATAGCCGCGCATGGCTTGCACGGCAAAGGCTGCCTGCGCCGCCTCGCCGTTGGGCGCGGGCGCCAGGCCCAGCGCGTGCGCCAGCCACGCTTCGTGCGGCAGCAGGCGGTTGGCAGTGTCAAAGGTTTCTACATTGCTACTGGAGGTGCGCGACAGCAGGGCCGCCAGCGCGGGCGCTTGCAAGACCTTGAGCAGGTCGGCAGCCAGTTCGGCGGTGGGCAGGGCGCAGGGCAGGACGAGGGTAAGTTGATTCATGCCGAGATTGTAGGCGATTGTGGCAGGAGCGGAGTAGCGGGGAGGTGTTCTCCCTGTTTTTCTCCCTTGCCGCTGCCGCCTTGCCATGCCTGCGCGCGCGCATCGAAGTGGCGCCACGGTGCGGTGTTTCACGCATGAAATGTCAATTGTGTGGCACACTGCGCGCTCGCATATCACGTTGTCGCGGGAGCGCATGAGCATCATCAAACAATTTCCTTTTGAGTGGCAGGTCGGCGTGCGCTATACGCGCGCCGGGAAACGCAGCGGGCGCAATAGCTTCATTTCCTTCATCTCCATGATTTCCGTGGCCGGCATTGGCCTGGGCGTGGCCGCCCTGATCGTCGTCCTCTCCGTCATGAACGGCTTCCAGAAGGAAGTTACCGACCGCCTGATGTCGGTGCTGGCCCACGTCGAGGTGTTCGACACCAGCGGCTCGATGCCGAACTGGCAGGAACAGGAGCGCGCCGCCTACGCCAACGCGCAAGTGAAAGCCGTGGCGCCCTTCGTGGAAACCCAGGGCATGCTGCTCAATGACGAAACCATGCGCCCGTCCGTGGTGCGCGGCGTGCTGCCGAAGCAGGAAGCTACGGTCTCCAGCGTGGCCGGCCAGATGAAGCAGGGCAGTTTCAATGCGCTGACCCCCGGTTCCTACAATATCGTGCTGGGCATCGACCTGGCCAAGGCGCTGGGCGTGCAGGTGGGCCAGAACGTGACCCTGATGCTGGAACGCGAGCCGAAGGCGGGCGACCCGGCCAATGGCATCGTCATGCCGCGCATGCGCGTGCTCAAGGTGGCTGGCATCTTTGAGGCAGGTCATAATGAACTCGATGGCAGTCTGGCCTTTGTCAACATGGACGATGCGCAGCAGCTGCTGCAGCTCGATGGCCCGTCCGGCCTGCGTTTGCGCCTGATTGACATGAACCAGGCGCCGCAAGTGGCGCGCGAACTCAAGGCGTCGATGCCGGGCCAGCTGTGGATGCGCGACTGGTCGCGCGCCAGTGCCAGCTGGTATGCGCTGGTGCAAAGCCAGAAGAACATGATGTTCATCATTCTCAGCATGATCATCGCCGTGGCCGCGTTCAACCTCGTCTCGACGCTGGTGATGTCGGTCACCGACAAGCAGGCCGATATTGCTATATTGCGCACCCTGGGTGCCTCGCCGTTTTCCATCATGAAGATTTTCATGATCCAGGGCGCGCTGGTGGGTTTGCTGGGGAGTGCCCTGGGCGTGATCGGCGGCGTGCTGCTGGCGCTGAACGTGGGCGTCATCGTACCCTTCATCGAAGGCATCTTCGGCCTGCACTTCATTTCCAAGGAAATCTACCAGATCAGCGCGGTGCCGTCGGACCTGCACTGGCTTGATGTGGCGCAGATCGGCCTGATCGCCTTTGGCCTGGCGCTGGTGGCGACCATCTACCCGAGCTGGCGCGCCGCCAGAGTCAAGCCGGCCGAGGCGCTGCGCTACGAATAGTTGAGCGTAATTGAGCCCAATTCAACCAGAAACATAAAGACCGCCGGAACAATGAGTATTTTTAAGAATTTGCCTTTTGAATGGCTGGTCGGCCTGCGCTACACGCGGGCCGGCAAGCGCAGTGGCCGCAACAGTTTTATCTCCTTCATCTCGCTCATTTCCATGGCCGGCATCGGCCTGGGCGTGGCCGCGCTGATCGTCGTGCTGTCCGTGATGAACGGCTTCCAGAAGGAGGTGACGGACCGCATGCTGTCCGTGCTGGCCCACGTGGAAGTGTTCGACAACAGCGGCAGCATGTCCGACTGGCGCGCCGAAGCGGCGCAGGCGTTCAAGAATCCGGCCGTCAAGGGCGCCGCGCCGTTTGTGGAAACGCAAGGCATGCTGCTGCGCGACGACGCGCTGCGCCCCGCCGTCGTGCGCGGCGTGCTGCCCGAGGAAGAACCCAACGTGTCGGACATCGCCGGCCAGACGCGCATGGGCAGCTTCAAGGCGCTGCAGCCTGGCACCTTCAATATCGTGCTGGGCATCGAGCTGGCGCGCGCCTTGCGCGTCAACCTGGGCGAAAAAGTCACCCTCATGCTGGCGCAGGGCCAGGTCACGCCGGCCGGCGTGCTGCCGCGCATGCGCAGCTTCACCGTCAGCGGCATCTTCCAGGCGGGCCACAATGAATTCGACGCCGGTTTGGCCTTCATCAATATCGAGGACGGCCAGCGCCTGCTGCGCATCGATGGCCCGTCCGGCCTGCGCCTGCGCCTGGCCGACATGAACCAGGCGCCGCAAGTGGCGGCAGAACTGAAAAAAACCATGCCGGGCGACCTGTGGCTGCGCGACTGGTCCAAGCTGAATGCCAACTGGTTTGCCGCCGTGCAGACGGAAAAGCGCATGATGTTCATCATCCTGACGCTGATCATCGCGGTGGCCGCCTTCAACCTGGTGTCGACCCTGGTGATGACGGTGACGGACAAACAGGCCGATATCGCGATTTTGCGCACCCTGGGCGCCTCGCCGGGCTCCATCATGAAAATTTTCGTCATCCAGGGCGCGCTGGTGGGCATCCTGGGCACCTTGCTGGGCGTGGGCGGCGGCGTGCTGCTGGCCATGAACATCGACGTCATCGTGCCCTTCATCGAGCACCTGCTGGGCGTGCAGTTCCTGTCCAAGGATATCTATTTCATCAGCACCGTGCCGTCCGACCTGCGCTGGCCCGACGTCACCAAGATCGGCGTGCTGGCCGTGATCCTCGCCTTCCTGGCGACCCTGTACCCAAGCTGGTGGGCCGCCCGTGTCAAACCTGCGGAAGCCCTGCGCTATGAATAATCGACTGACTACTACCATGACCGATCTGAACAAACCTGCCTCCAACAGCGGCGCCACCGTGCTGTCCTGCCGTGGCCTGGGCAAGACTTTTACGCAAGGCAGCTACAAGGTGCAGGTACTGGCCGGCATCGACATCGACATCTATCGTGGCGAACGCGTGGCCATCGTCGGCGCCTCCGGCTCGGGCAAATCGACTTTGCTGCACCTGCTGGGCGGCCTCGATACGCCCACCAGCGGCAGCGTGACCTTGCTGGGCAAGGATTTCGCCACCCTCAGCGAAAAGGCGCGCGGCGACTTGCGCAACGCCTCGCTGGGCTTCGTCTACCAGTTCCACCACCTGCTGCCCGAGTTTTCGGCGCTGGACAACGTCGCCATGCCCCTGATGATACGGCGCATGAAGCGCGCACCGGCCACCGAACTGGCGCAGCAGATCCTCACGCGCGTGAACCTGGCCAAGCGCGTGACGCACACGCCAGGCGAGCTGTCGGGCGGTGAGCGCCAGCGCGTGGCCCTGGCGCGCGCGCTCGTCACGCAGCCGGCCTGCGTGCTGGCCGATGAACCGACGGGCAACCTCGATCACGCCACGGCCGAACAGATTTTCGATTTGATGCTGGAATTGTCGCGTACCCTGGGCACGGCCTTCGTCATCGTTACGCACGATATCGAACTGGCCAAGCGCTGCGACCGCGTGCTGCGCCTGACGGACGAAGGGCTGCAGCCTTACCAATATTGAGCCAAGGAGCAGCCATGTGGGTCGATACGCACTGCCATCTCGACGCGCACGAATTCGGCAGCGAATCGCTGCAGGTAGCCGCGCGGGCCGGCGCTCAAGGCGTGGCGATGATCGTCATTCCCGCCGTCGAACGGGCCAATTTCGCCATCGTGCGCGATCTGGCGCACGCTGCGCCCAACGCCTGCTATGCGCTCGGCATCCACCCGATCTTCGTGCCGCACGCCACCGAAGACGATCTGCTCGCCCTGCGCGCGGCGGTGCAAGCTGCCATGGCCGACCCGCGCTTCGTCGCCATCGGCGAGATCGGCCTCGATTTCTTCCTGCCCATGCTGTGCGAACCGGCCATGCGCGTCAAGCAGGAGCATTTCCTGCGCGAGCAGCTGAAAATCGCCCGCGACTTTGACCTGCCCGTGCTGGCCCACGTGCGCCGCTCGCAGGACATTGTCCTCAAGCACGCGCGCCAGATTCGCCCAAACGGCGGCATCGCGCATGCGTTCAATGGCAGCTTCCAGCAGGCGCAGGGCTATATCGACCTGGGATTCAAGCTCGGTTTCGGCGGCGCCATGACGTATGCGCGCGCGCTGCAGATACGCCGCCTGGCCACCGGCTTGCCCTTGGATGCCATCGTGCTGGAAACGGACGCGCCCGATATTTCGCCCAGCTGGCTGCATCCGGGCCGCAACAGCCCCGAAGAATTGCCGCGCATCGGCGCCGTGCTGGCCGAACTGCGCGGCCTTGACATAGCGCAAGTGGCGGCCCGGACCAGCGCCAACGCGCGTGCCGTCATGCCCCGATTACCGCTGATGGGGAGACCATGAATCATAGAATGTTCGCCGGCGCCCTGGCGGCCTGCATGGTCAGCGCCGCCATGCCCGCGCTGGCCGCCGCGACCAGCGGACAATGCGACGGCTTGCCGCGCCTCGACGTGACTACGCCGCCCGGCTTTTGCGTGGCCGTGCTGGCTGATGGCCTGAAATTCCCCCGTGGCGTGCTGCCGCTGACGAATGGCGACATTCTCGTCACGGACATGGCGGGATGGACGCCGAACCAGGGTAAATTATGGCTGTTGCAGCGCAAGGCGGCAGGCAGCGGCTACGCGCGCAAGCTGCTGCTCGACAAGCTCGATCGTCCGAACGGCATCGTGCAGGGGCCGGACGGCATGGTCTACGTGGGCGTGGTGGGGCGCATCTTCCGCTTCGACCTGCGCGACCCGGCCCGCGCCATCACTGACGTGATCGGCGGCACGGCCAAGGCGCCACCCTTGCCGGGACTGGGCCTGCATCTGTTGACGACCATGCGCTTTGGCCCCAAGGGCGACCTGTATGTGAATGTGGGGTCAAACACCGACCATTGCGAGGTAGATGGCAAGGCACCCGATCCGGCCAAGCCGTGCGCGTCGGCCGAAGGTGCGGACGCGCTGGGCGCCATCCGCGAGTACAAGATGGCCTGGCCGGCCGGCACGGTGACGAGCTGGCGCACGCATGCGCGCGGTTTGCGCAATTCGATGGCGCTGGCCTTCCACCCGGCGACGGGCGATTTGTGGCAGGCGGAAAACGCGCGCGACGCCATCCAGGCCGCCATGCCGCAACTGAAAAATGATGAAAACCTGCCGCACGAAGAACTCAATGTGATCAAGGCCGACCAGCATTACGGCTGGCCGTACTGCTACGACGACAACGTCGCCAGCCCCGAATACCCGAAAACCGCCTGCGCCGCCAAATACGTGGCGCCACGGCGTCTGCTGCCCGGCCACGCCGCGCCGCTGGGCATGACGTTCTACACGGCCAGCCGCTACCCCGAGCTGTACAAAAACAGCCTGATCATCGGCTACCACGGCTACCGCAGCAACGGCCACCGCCTGGTGGCGCTGTTGCCCGACAAGGCCGGCGCCCCGCTGGGCAAGGCCGTCGAATTGATCGGCAACTGGGAGCGCAAGGGCAAGCAGGGCCGCGGCGCGCCCGTCGACGTGAAGCAGGGCCAGGATGGCGATATTTATATGGCCGATGACCACAATGGACTGGTGCTCAAGCTGCATTACGCGGCACCGGCCAAGCCATAAGGTATCGCCTGTGCGGCAGTCGGGTTCTGGGAGCTGCGTTAAAGCCTATTTGGACTTTTTGTCCGAACGTCCGCGCGAGGCCGCATTATGCGCGCGCAGGATGGAGTCGACGCGCTCGGACGCATCGCGCGACAGGTTTTGCGCCACCTCGATATCGGGGAAGAGCTCGGGCAGGCGGTAGCTGAGCCACGCATACGCGGAATAGTAGCGGCAAGTGTCTTCTACCTGCTGCAGATTTTGCGTGCCGCCGCCATACGCGTGCTGGCGCAGGGTACTGGTCTTGCCAAGCGACAGATTCTTCGCCCAGTGTTCCCAGGCCGTTTGCAATGACGGCACCTTGCTTGAAATCGGCACCAGCGACAGGGTGAACTTGTCGGCCACGGACAGCGGCAAGGTATCGAGCCACAGGGCGCGCTCTTTCTGGTCTTCCGTGATGCGCGGGAAGAAGAAACCATCCGGCACGTCGATATTGTGGATGAAGCGGCGCAGCAGCTTGGTCAAGGAAAGTTCGCCCGTGACAGCCGAAATGCGGTGCAAATGCTCCAGCGAGGGCGCCACGGCAAAACCGCTGGTGTTCAGGGGGTGCAGTTTTTCCTTCAGCAGCGCGCGCATCACTTCATGCGTCTCGTTGTCGTAGCCGGCCACGAGGCCTTCTTCATGCACGCCGTAGCGGCCCGCGCGCCCCGCGATCTGGCGCGCCAGGGCAGCCGAAATCTCTTCCTCTTCGCGGCCATTGTATTTGACGCTGGTGGTCATGACGATGCGCGCAATCGGCATGTTCAGGCCCATCGCCAGCGCATCGGTGCCGACGACGATATCGGCCGTGCCGTCGCGGAAGCGCTGCGCCTGCGCGCGCCGCACTTCGGGCGACAGGTTGCCGTAGACGGTGGCCACCGACAGCCCCGTTTCCGTGATCATGTCGCGCCACATCAGCACTTCGCGGCGCGAAAAGGCGATGACGGCATCGCCGCGGCGCAGGTTGCGCACCTTGCGCACGGCCGTCGCCTCCATCGACAGGGGCGCCATGCGTTTCAATACATGCACTTCCAGCGGGCAGTCCAGCCGTTCGGCCAGTGCCTCGATGGCGCGCCGCGCTTCCGGCGCTCCCACCAGGTAGACGGTATGGGCGGGCGCGCCGCACACGGCCGCCGTCCATGCGGCGCCCCGGTCCGGGTCGGCCAGCATCTGGATTTCATCGATGACGGCCACTTCGACGACGGTTTTCGTGTCCAGCATTTCCACTGTGCTGGCGATATGCGTGGCGCCATCGACCTCGCGCCGCTCTTCGCCCGTGATCAGGCTGACGGCCAGCGGTTTGCCGTGCGGCTTTGCTTCCTGCAGGCGTTCGTAGTTTTCCAGGGCCAGCAAGCGCAAGGGCGCCAGGTAGATGCCGCTCCTGGCCTTCACCAGCGCTTCCATCGCGCGGTGCGTCTTGCCGGAATTCGTGGGGCCCAGCAAGGCGATGAAGCGGCGCGGCAGGCGGCGCGCCATCTCGAACGAGGCGGGATACTCGGCCAGGTTGATGCTCTGGCGCGTGCGCGCCGCATGCTGTTCTTCCTGCTGGCGTTCGATGGCGTGATGGAAGCGCTGGCGAATGCGGTCGAACACCATGCCGGCTGGCTCGGACGTCTGCATGTCGGCCAGCGTATGCAGGAACAGCATCGGGTCCGCCTCGACGTCCTCGCACTGGCCCGCGATATCGGCGACGAAATCCATCACGTGCTGGCGCAGTTCTTCGAAGATGGCCGCGCTGGCCCGTTCGCGGATCAGGGCCAGCCTGGTCTCGCGGTCCATCTTGCGCCACTTGGCCGGCCGCGCCAGCACGCCTTGCGCCGGCACCAGCGCATACGGCACGCGCAAGCCACCGGCCTTGATCTCGCCGGAAAAGCGCACGAAGACGCGGCCTTCCATCTTCACCAGGCGGATATGCTCGGCCAGTTCCCCCAGTTCCGCAACCAGGGTGGCGTCGTTATTATCTTCGGCGATGTCGGCGATGTCGGTGGCGGTGTCGGGAGGAAGTGCGGAGGAAGTCATGTCGTGCCTGGGTGTTGAAGTAAGCGAGGCCGATTATACCGTCGATAGCGGCTGGCGCTAGTGGTCCGGCTGGCTTCCCGTATATATCTTCAACCGGCGCGTGCCAGCCAGAGGCGAGTCCCAGCTCGATGCCATCGCGCATGGCCGCCATTTTCGGCATGACTATTGCGCCAGATCAGACGGGAATGGTGGCGCAATAGGCTCAGACCCCGCGCAGCTTCTATAGTGTGATGGTCCCCTTCGCGTCGAGCGAACATCACGCCCCCATGCGCACCCTGATACTCGGTTTTGCCGCCGGCGCCGCCTGGCTGCAGACGCAAGCCAGCTTGCCGCCGCACGCGGGCGCGGCGCTGCTGGCCATTGCTGGTGCGTCGCCAGTGGCGGCACTGCTGCTGCGCCGTCACGCGCACTGGCGCCTGGCTGTGACTATCGCTGCGGGCGTTGGACTGGGCTTTTTCTGGGCCGCCTGGCTGGCCCAGGCGGCCATGGCGCCGCAACTGGCGCTGGCCGACGAGGGGCAAGATATCACCGTCACCGGCACGGTGGCCAGCTTGCCGTACCGCTTCGAGCAGGGTGTGCGCTTCAATTTTGCCGTGGAGAGGGCCGTCGGAAGCAGGGTGCCTCCCCTGATCGCGCTGTCCTGGTACGCAGGCTTTCGCGATGAAGTGACGAGCGAGGTGGGCGACGTGCAGCCGGGCGAGCGCTGGCGCTTGACGGTGCGGCTGCAGCGTCCGCACGGCAACGCCAACCCGCGCGGTTTTGATTACGAGGTGTGGCTGCTGGAGCAGGGCGTGCGCGCCACCGGTTATGTGCGGCCGCAGCCGCGCGCGGATACGCCGAACGTGCGCCTGGCTGCCTTCGTGCCCGCTTTTGGCCATGCCGTGGAGGCCAGCCGCGCGGCGCTGCGGGCACGCATCGCGCGCAGCCTGGAAGGCAAACAGTACGCGGGCGTGATCGTGGCGCTGGTGGTGGGCGACCAGCGCGCCATTCCACAGTCGGACTGGCAAGTGTTCAACCGCACGGGCGTGAGTCACCTGATCTCGATATCGGGCCTGCACATCACCATGATCGCCGGATTGTTTGCGCTGGGCGCGGGCGCGCTGTGGCGGCGCTCGTTTTTCACGGGCTGGCAACTGCCCCTGCGGCTGCCGGCGCAGAAAGTGGCGGCGCTGGCCGGCGCGCTGGCGGCATTCTTGTACGTTCTGCTGGCCGGCTTTGGCGTGCCGGCGCAGCGCACTTTATATATGTTGCTGGTCGTGGCGCTGGCCCTGTGGCTTGGGCGCGTCACCAGCATAGGCCACGTGCTGTGCCTGGCGCTGGGCGTGGTGGTGCTGCTCGATCCGTGGGCCGTGCTATGGCCCGGTTTCTGGCTATCGTTCGGCGCCGTCGCCACCATTCTGTATGCCACGGCGGGACGCACGGTGGCGACGCTGCCGGCACAGGCCAGCCGCTGGCGCCATTTTCGCGCGGCCGTGGCGCTGGGTGCGCACACGCAGTATGTGGTAACGGTGGGGCTGGTGCCTTTGAGTATGCTGCTGTTTTCACAAGTCTCCTTGGTCAGCCCCGTGGCCAATGCGCTGGCCATTCCCGTCATCAGCCTGGTCGTCACGCCCTTGTCCCTGGCGGGCGGCTTGCTGCCCGCGCCCCTGTCCGACGCGCTGTTGCTGCTGGCGCATGCCATCGTGCAGATGCTGGCGCAAGTGCTGGAATGGCTGGGGGCGCGCCACTTCGCCGTGTGGACGGCGCCCGCGCCACCAATGTGGAGTTTTTGCTGGGCACTGTTTGGCACGGCATGGCTGTTGGCGCCACGCGGTTGGCCGCAGCGCTGGGCCGGCATGCTGGGCTGGCTGCCGCTGCTGACCGCCTTGCCGTCCAGCCCGCCACCGGGCAAGCTATGGGTGACGGCCTTTGATGTAGGACAAGGCATGGCCCTGCTGGTGGAAACGCACGGCCACCGTTTACTGTATGACACGGGTCCTGCCTACAGCGCGGATTCCGATGGCGCCAGCCGGGTCATCGTGCCCTACCTGCGTGCGCGTGGTATAGGCAAACTGGATGGCGTGATCATTTCACACAGCGATACCGACCACGCGGGCGGCGCCTTGTCCCTGCTGGAAAACGTGCAAGTGGGCTGGCTGGCCTCGTCGCTGTTCGACGGCCACCCGGCCATCGAGGTTCGGCGACAACAGCAGCGCCCGTATCTGCACTGCGTGGCCGGCCAGAGCTGGACCTGGGAAGGCGTGCACTTCGCCATGCTGCACCCGCTGCCCTCCAGCCACACGGACATTTCCTTGAAGCCGAACGCCCGCAGCTGTACGGTGAAAATCACTGCAGGAAACCATTCGATCTTGCTGGCCGGCGACATCGAAGCGGCCCAGGAAGCGCAACTGCTGGCGCGCTCGGCAGACGGTGAGTTGGCGGCCGACGTGCTGCTGGCGCCACATCACGGCAGCGGCACGTCTTCCACGCAGGCATTCTTGAATGCCGTCCAGCCGACGCTGGCAATTTTCCAGGTGGGGCACAGGAATCGTTACAAACACCCGAAAGCGCAGGTGTATGCGCGCTATGGGACGATGGGTATCACCCGGCTGCGCACGGATGTGGCGGGGGCGGTGGTGATGGAGTTTGGGGAGGAAATTGGGGTGGAACAATATCGTACCAATCATCGCCGGTACTGGCATGGCTTGTAGTTGTTTGGCGTTTGTTGCCTTGTCATTTAAGCATAGCATGCGATCACAACGCGCCATGGTTCAAACTATATCTGAACGGCGGGCCGTCCTTCGCTACCTGGCGCAAACGCCCTGCAATTGAGCCATCCGCCAAGCTTATTGCGCCCCTGCACCTCATGCGCGGATGGCTGACCGTTGTTGCCTTTTGAAAGCCGCGTTACATTGTGTGATATTTCTTTCCGTTAAATCTATTTATACTTCATGCTTTTCTTTGCAAATCTTTATGACAGGGATGGGCATGAACCAAGAAAACGTGCCTAAAGCGTTGAATCGAAGGCTGGGGATATTTTTCCCGAGAAGCATTAATTTTCATCGCTAAAAAGTGTAGATTTAATTGAAGGGTTTTTTATGTTTTTTGTGCTTGGTTTTGTTGTTGTAATTGGTGGATTTTGTACTATGTCGAAGCCTTTTCGGCTCTTGTTCCTGACTGTTTTTTGTTTAAGTTTGATTTATGGCTATAGCGTGTCCTACCATGTAAATGGGAGTGGGCCAGATGGCAATGAATTGAAGATGTTGTTGAATTTGTATAGTCTTAATATAGGATTGTTTGTGCTCGCCTGTTATCTTGGCTATCGTTTGAATTCGAGTAAATCGGTAGAAATGTACCAGCTACATCGTTTGGCTACGTTTAAATTTCTCATTAAATGGGGAGCGATTTACTTCATCTATAGTTTTATTGTTAAGATGATTATAAATAAAGTCATGGGTGATGATGATGCGGGATTTTTTGTGATGAAAGCCTTTGGTCTTTATTTTTTCGGGCTTTTCCTTATTCTTCTTTTCGCTATTCCATGGGTATTTCGGCGGCTGACGCAACGGCGATAACCCTTTCATCCGGTATCTCCAGCCCCCGCTGGCGCACATATTCGAGGAATAGCCTGGCCCCCTTGGCCATGCGCGAGGTGCCATACACGGCATGGATGCTGGGGTCCAGCTCTTTCGATGACGTCAGCCGGTATGCCGTGCAGACGCGCCGCAGTGTGCCAGCGGCCACGGCCGGTTCGGCCAGCCAGCTGGCCAGGCGCACGATGCCGGCGCCTTCCAGGGCCGCCTGGAAGGTGGCGATGCCGGAGGTGAAGCGGAAGCGCGGCTGCACCTGGTAGCGCACGTTGCGCGTCGCAGAGACGAAATGCCAGTCGCGCAGGATGCGCGGCGCCGAGTGCATGATGATGTCGTGGCCGGCCAGCTCTTCCGGTTCGTCCGGCGCGCCCATGCGCTCTATATAGTCGGGCGAAGCGTACATGTAGCGGCGGTAGTTCCACAGGGGGTAGCCGATCAGTTCGCTTGACTGGGGGAAGGCGCCGCGGATGGCGAAATCGAGCTTTTCCTGGATCGGGTCGATCGATTTGTCCGAGAAATGGATGTCTACCGACACGTTCGGGTAGTCGCGCGAGAATTGCGCCACCACTTTCGGCAAAAAGCCCAGCGAGAGGATTTCTGGCGCCGAGAGGCGCACCCAGCCTTGCGGCGAGTTGCTCAGCTCAGCCAGCTGGTCTTCCGCCTCGGCCTGCGTTTCCAGCAAATGCTTGGCCGAGGCGTAATAGGTTTCGCCGGCCGTCGTCAAGGTGAATTGCTTTTGCGTGCGCAAGATCAGCTCGGCGCCGATGGCCTCTTCCAGGAACTGGATGGCGCGCGTGACGGCCGACGGCGAGCGTCCCAGCATGCGCGCCGCGTGGATGAAGCTGCGCTTCTCGACGACGGTGCAGAACGCGCGGATTTCCCACATCAGTTTCATCGACATTGTGCAGCTCCCGGCAAAAGAAGCCAGTAGAGCGCAAGGGGCGCATTCCGTCAAGCGTTACGGCTGATTGCGTTTTCCGCAATTTGAAGTTGCATCCGAAAAAATACACGGCGCCTATACTGCCCCTGTTGCCACTCTTGCCGCCTATCATGCTGACCATCTCGCTGCTGTGTTTATTTGCCTTCTTTGCCGGCCTGATCGATGCCGCCGTGGGTGGGGGCGGGCTGATCCAGTTGCCGGCCCTGTTCAACCTGATGCCGAACATGGCGTCGACCTCCCTGCTGGGCACGAACAAGCTGGCGTCCGCCTGCGGCACCACGTTTGCCGCCCGCTCGTTCGTCGGCAAGGTGCATATTCCCTGGCTGCTGGTGCTGCCGGCCGTGGCCAGCGCCTTTGTCATGTCGTTTATTGGCGCCGCCGCCGTGTCGTATGTGCCGCAGCAGGTGGTGCGCCCCATGGTGCTGGTGTTGATCATCATCATGGCCATCTACACCTTCATCAAGAAGGATTTCGGCAGCACGCGCGAGCCGCGCCCGATCGGCCCGCGTGAACGCATCCTGGCCATCGTCATCGGCGGCGCCATCGGTTTCTATGACGGCCTGTTCGGCCCGGGTACGGGCAGCTTCTTGATTTTCCTGTTCATCCGCGTCTTTGGCTTCGACTTCATCCTCGCCTCGGCTTGCTCGAAACTGGTGAATGTCGCCACCAACGTGGCCGCGCTGGCCTTCTTCATTCCCGCCGGCCACGTGGTCTACGCCGTGGCCGCACCGATGGCTGTGTGCAATATCCTGGGCGCCCTGACGGGGACCTGGATCGCCGTGCGCCGTGGCGCCGCCTTCGTGCGCATCCTGTTCCTGGTGCTGCTGGTGCTGCTGATCGTGAAGTTGTCCTACGACATTTTCTTTAAATAAGTTCAAACAAGCATTCAAGCCTAAGCCATGAAAACCATCCAGGGTGTGCTGTGGGACAACGATGGCGTGCTGGTCAATACCGAGCAGCTGTTTTACGAAAGCAACCGCGACTTACTCTTGCCCTATGGCATAGACTTGACGTCCAAGCAATTTTTCGACTGGTTTCTCGACAATAACTATGGCGCCTGGCACTTGCTGCTGGGGCAGGGCCACGATATTGAGCTGGTCGACCGCCTGCGCGGCGAGCGCACCCGGCTGTTCAGCGAACGCCTGCGCCAGGCGGGCCAGCTGGCCATGCCCGGCATCAAGCAGGTGCTGGCGGCGCTGCGCCCGCATGTCGCCATGGGCGTCGTCACGAGTGCTTACGAGCAACATTTCCGGATCAGCCATGCTGCCACGGGCATGCTCGGGCATTTCGACTTCGTGCTGACGCGCGAAATGTATCTCGAAAGCAAGCCTGCGCCCGATGGCTATCAACTGGGCTTGCAGCGTTTGGGGCTGGCTGCTGCCCACTGCGTGGCCGTGGAAGACTCGCCGCGCGGCTTGCGCGCCGCCAACGCGGCAGGGCTGGAATGCATCATCTTGCGTAACCACATGAACCGCGGGCATGCATTTGACGACGCGTTTTGCGTGGTGGAATCGATTGCCGAGCTGGGCGAAGTGCTGGCGTCCTTCGTGCCTGGCTTGGCCGTGGCACAGGCACGGCGGCAATTAGAGGTCTCCCTCTGATTCGCCTTGCCGCCATGCCATTACAATTGCCTATCGCATTCACCGGCACCGCCCCACGATGACACTTCCGCAGCTGCACTTTGCCCACGCCAATAGTTACCCTGCCGGCACCTACCGCAAGCTGTTCGGCTTGCTGGGCCAGCACTATGATGTGCAGGCGCTCGACATGCACGCGCACGACCCCGCTTACCCCGTCAGTACGGGCTGGCCCGAACTGGTGCGCGAGTATATCGATGACCTGGACCGTCGCTACAACGCGCCCGTGATCCTGGTCGGCCATTCGCTGGGGGGCATGCTCAGTGTGATGGTGGCCAAGCAGCGGCCCGACCTGGTGCGCTGCGTGGTCTTGCTCGATTCGCCCGTGGTGGCGGGCTGGCGCGCCTTGCTGGTGCGCCTGGCGCGCAATACGGCGCTGGGCGAGCGTTTCTCTCCGTCACGCTTTTCGGTCAGGCGGCGCAAGCTGTGGCCCGATGCGCAGGCCGCGTACGCGCACTTCGCCGCCAAGGACATGTTCGCCATCTGGGCGCCGCAAGTCTTGCGCGACTATATCGACAGCGGCCTGGCGCCCCATCCGGATGGGGTGCAGCTGCGCTTTACGCGCGAAGTGGAAACGGATGTGTATCGCAGCTTGCCGCATCATATCGGCAGCCTCGTGCGGAAAGGCTTGCCCGTGCCGATCGGCTTTATTGGCGGTACGGCATCGGTGGAATGCCGCCAGGCGGGCTTGCAGGCCACGCGCAAGCTGGTCGGCCCGTTTTTCCGCCAGGTGCCGGGCGGTCATCTGTTTCCCATGGAAAACCCCGAGCTGACGGCGCAAGTGGTGCGCGAGATGATCACATCCTTGCTGGAAAAACACTAAGCAGGCGTCAAGGATTTTCAAGGGGCAAGGGCCAAAAGTGGCGGGTTTTCGCGTAAAATCCTGCCATTCGGGCGGCGCCTGCACCAGGCGTGCCACCCCCAGCCATTCCGATATTCTAGAAAGATGCCCCTGCGATGACGATTAAAAACGATAAATGGATACGCCGCATGGCGGAGCAAACGGGCATGATCGAGCCGTTCGAGCCGAACCAGGTACGTGCCGTTGATGGCCGTAAAGTCATTTCCTACGGTACTTCGTCGTATGGCTATGACATTCGCTGCGCCGACGAATTCAAGATTTTCACCAACATCAACAGCACCATCGTCGATCCGAAGAACTTCGATTCGAACTCGTTTGTCGACGTGAAAAGCGATGTCTGCATCATCCCGCCGAACTCGTTCGCGCTGGCGCGCACCATCGAATACTTCCGCATCCCCCGCAGCGTGCTGACGATTTGCCTGGGCAAGTCCACCTATGCCCGTTGCGGCATCATCGTCAACGTCACCCCGTTCGAACCGGAATGGGAGGGCTATGTGACGCTGGAATTTTCCAACACGACCCCGCTGCCGGCAAAGATCTACGCGGGCGAAGGCTGCGCGCAAGTGCTGTTCTTCGAGTCCGATGAAGAGTGCGAAACCTCGTACAAGGACCGTGACGGCAAGTACCAGGGTCAACGCGGCGTGACATTGCCAAAAGCATAGTTTCATCGAACAGGGCGGCGCCACGCCGCTTGGTCCGCTTTTCCCCCTCTTTACCTGCCTTTACATGCGCAGCACTACAGCCTCGCCTGTTCCTGCCGTTAACCTTGGTATTGAAACAGACAGGAGGCATCATGGTAGCGGCAATTGGTTCGGGCAGCGCGGTCAGCGCTGTGAGTAGCGCCAGTACGGGCAGCAGCGCGCAGATCGCGGCACTGCAAAAGCAGATCACGGCGGCGCAAAAGGAATTGACGGAGTCGCAGAAGGGCGAGCAGACGGAAACGTCGCAAAAGCTGCAGGAGCAGTTGGCGCAGCAAATCCAGGCCTTGCAGGCGCAGATTGCTCAATTGCAAGCGGCGGCCGCACAGAAAGCGGCACAGCAAAGTTCGCAGGCGGCCAGCAGCGCCGATACGGCGACCAGCCCGGCGAAATCGGCCTCGTCCACCCTGGGCAGCATTATCGATACGCAGGCCTAGCCAGGTCTGCAGCAGTACCCAAGCGCCAGGCTCGCCGTGAATGGACCTCCAAGCGGGTCAGCCTGGCGTTTTCACGGGTAGCAGCATGCTCACGCACAGTCCGCCACCGCTGCGCAAGCTGGCGGCAATGCTGCCGCCATGGGCGCCGATCACGTGCTGGGCGATGGCCAGGCCCAGGCCGTGGCCTTCGGTGTTGTGCTGGGTATTGCTGGCGCGGAAGAAAGGCGCGAAGATGCTGGCCAGGTCGGCGTAAGGCACGCCCGGGCCCCGGTCCTGCACGGCAATGCGTAGTTGCTTGCCGTCAGCTTGCAGCGCGATGTCCACCTGGACGCTGCCCGCATCCGGGCTGTGCTTGACGGCATTGCGCACGACGTTTTCCACCGCACGCGCGAGCAATTCGGGCTGGCCCGTAACGATGGCGTCCGCGCTGGCTGCATCGCCGGCCATATCGATGGCGACCTGGCGCGCGCCCGCTTCATAGCGGGCATCTGCCACGATGTCGTGCACCAGGTCGGCGATGCAGATGTCTTCGCTGTGCGGGTGCTGCGCACCTGCCTCCAGTCGCGAAAGGGTCAGCAGTTCGCCGATGAGTTTATCCATACGCTCGCTTTCGCGCTCGATGCGCTCCATCGAGGCGGCCATCTTGTCCGGCTGCTGGTGCGCCAGGCCGATGGCTGCCTGCAGGCGCGCCAATGGCGAGCGCAGCTCGTGCGAGACATCATGCAGCAAGCGCGTCTGGCTATCCATGAGATTACGCAAACGTCCTGTCATGCGGTCAAAGTCGCGCCCCAGGTCCGTCAATTCATCGCCGCGCTTGCTGCTGGCATGAAAGCGCGGCGCCAGGTTGCCGTTCGAGGCCGCTTCAAACGCTAGCCGCAGGTCGCGGATGGGGCGCGCAAAATACCAGGCCAGCAGGAAGGCAAACAGCAGGCTGGCGGCGATGGCGGCGGCGACGGGTATGAAGGTGCGGTAGGGGCTGTCCATGCGCGGGCCGGGCGGCATGCCGCCCATGTCGCGGGGCGGTCCACGGTCATCGCCGGCGCGGCGTGGCGGTGCGCCGGCCTCATCGGCACGGGGGCCGCCGCCCATGGCGCCTGGGCCGCGCAAGGTGACGGCGTTGAGGGTATCGCGTGCGGCGCCTGCCTCGGCATTGCGAAAGCGTACGGACGAGGGCAGGAACAGCAGGTAGCGCACGCCGTCGCTGCCGCGCGCTTCGCGCACCACGGCATGGGGCGGCTCCTGCGCCAGCAGCGCGCGCGCCTTGTTCAGCATGGCGGGATGGACCTGGCGGCCCATCAGTTCTTGCCCATGCGCATCGACGGCAAACACGCGCATGCGTTCCATCTTGCCGAGAAATTGCTGCAAGGCCTTGGCTCCACCTGCTTCCAGGGTGGCGCTGGCCGCTTCGATGGCCATCTGCGCGGGCGGGCTGGTATCGATATCGAGCGCCCGTTCTTGCTGTGCGGCCCGGTTTTTCAGCCAGAACGTGCCGCCGATGCCGATGGTGGCCGTAATTTGCGCCAGCATGATGCACAGGAAAAACTTCCAGAACAGACGGCCCACGCTTACTCCTTGATCAGCTGGTAGCCCAGGCGGTACACGGTTTGCAGGCAGGAACGGCCATCGGCCAGGCTGCCCAGCTTGCGGCGCAGGCTGCTCAAGTGCACGTCGATATTGCGGTCGAAACGGGCCATAGGCCGTCCCAGCCCCAGTTCGGACAGCTGATTCTTACTGACGGGCTTGCCTGCATGGCGCACCAGCACTTCCAGCAGATTGAATTCCGTACTCGTCAGCTCCAGATGCGTGCCAGCCCAGGAAGCGCGGCGCTGCTCGGGCCACATCGTCAACTGGCCTACGGCCAGTGGCGCCATGCCCGAGGTGTCGTGCGGCACGGTTTGCGAGCGGCGCAGGATGGCGCGGATGCGCGCCGTCAGCTCGCGCGGCGTGCACGGCTTGGTCACGTAATCGTCGGCGCCCAGTTCCAGGCCAACGATGCGGTCCGTGTCGTCGCCGCGCGCCGTCAGCATCAGGATCGGCAAGTTGCTGCCGGCGCGGATGCGGCGCAGCGTTTCCAGGCCATTCATGCGCGGCATCATGACGTCGAGGATGGCGATGGCATACATGCCCGTCAGCGCTTCGGCCGCGCCGCTTTCGCCCTCATGCACGGCCTTGGCATCGAAGCCTTCCTGGGTCAGGTATTCCTGGAACATGCCGACCAGTTCGACATCGTCGTCTATCAATAAAACCTTGCTCATGCCTGTGCTTTTTCGGGTGAATATCGCCCGATGATAGCAGTCAAACGGGGCTGCTCAGCAGCGTTTTACGCGTTTTTACATACTTCTGCTTACATCCCGGCGGCTTCCTTTACACGCTTTTACGCCGCCCTAACGTTGCTTTACATGCCAGAGCCCGACAATCAAGGCTGTTCGCCACGAAAGGAAAACTTGATGAAACACCTGAGTATTGCCGTCTCCCTGCTGCTGCTGTCCGCCTGCAGCATGCCGCTCGTCGCCCTGGCCCAGCAATCGCCAGCGCCGGATGGTCCGCCGCCACACGCCATGGAAGGACCTCCGCCTGGCTTTGGTCCCGGTCCCGGTCCCGGCCCCGGCGGTGCCGGCGCGGAAGGCTTGCCGCCATTCCTGCATGGTATCGCGCTGAGCGAAGCGCAGCAGGACAAAGTCTTTGCCGCCACCTACGCCCAGGCGCCATTGCTGAGGGAACAGCAAAAGATTGCCTTCAAGGCCCATGAACAATTGCGCGAACTGGCCGCCTCCAGCGCCTATGACGACGCCAGGGCCAGCGCGCTGGCGAACACGGCGGCGCAAGCGATGGCGAAGATCAGCCTGCAGCAGGCGCGGCTGGAGCAGCAATTGCTGGCCGTGCTGACGCCGGAGCAGCGCAAGCAGGCCGAGCAGCAACGCGAGCGGCGCAGCGGTCCACGCCGCGCCCAATAAGCACCACCACGTCACCACAGGAGACCCAGCATGAGTATCAGTGCCTTGAATTCGGCCAACGCCGCCAGCCAGCTGAGCGCGTACAGCCGCCTGAGCAGCAGCAGTACCAGTACCAACGCCAGCAGCGTGGGCGGCACGCCGCCGAAAAAACCGGACGACGGCGCCTTTCTCGACGCCATTTCCAGCGCCTTGTCGTCCATCGGCGTGTCAGTGGAGGGCAGCGATAGTGATGCCGACTCGGCCGATAGCACGACATCGACGACATCAACGACATCGACCAGCGACGCCAGCCAGGCGTTGGGCGCCTTTCTGCACCAACTGATGGGCAGCCTGCATGCGCAAAGCGGCGCCAGCACGGCAGAAGCGGAAGAGGGGAGCGAGCCACCTTCGGGTCCGCCGCCGAGTGGTGGCGCGCGCGGCGCAGGCCCCGGCAATATCGAGTCGGACTTGCAAAGCCTGCTGCAAAAACTGTCGTCGTCCAGCAGCGACAGCACGGACAGCACGGATAGCAGCGTGACGGATTTGCAGTCCAGCTTTGCCAGCCTGATCAGTGCGCTGGGCGGTGACAGCGACAGTTCAAGCAGCTCCAGCAGCTCCAGCAGCAAGCTGGGCAGTTTCTTGCAGGCGCTTTCGGGCAGCCTGGGCGCGGCGAATGCGGGCGGCAGCCTGTCTTCCAGCGGCAACCTGGTCAATACAACGGCTTGAGCCATGGAACGCAAGAGCGCCTTTAGCGACGGAAAGCGCTCTCGGAACGGGCCGTGCAGGCCGGGTCCTGTGCGCCAGCCTGAGCCCGGCACTGGCGCTCTTGCCCTACTTGATGGAGTATTTATGCAATTACATGATTTCGGTCTGGCATCCGACCTCGAAATGATGCAGCAACAAGCGGTCGAACGGCGCCAGGTCTTGCGCTGGCTGCTGGCCGGCGCGGCCACCTTGCCCCTGGTCAGCTGCGGCGGCGGCTCGGACGCCAGCGGCACGCCGGTGACGGACAGTGGCACGGCAAGTTCTGGCGGCGGCACGGCCACCACCCCCACCACGGGCGCCTGCTCGGTCATTCCCGAGGAAACGGGCGGGCCGTACCCGGCCGACGGCACCAACACGAATGGCGGCAGCATCGTCAACGTGCTGAACCAGTCGGGCGTCGTGCGCAGCGACATCCGCGCCAGCTTCAACGGCGCCACGGGTGTGGCGGCGGGCGTGCCGCTCACCATCAAGTTGCAGCTGCTCAACGCCAGCGGCAGCTGCGCCACCCTGGCCGGCTACGCCGTCTACCTGTGGCATTGCGACCGCGAAGGCTTGTATTCGCTGTATTCGAGCGGCGTGACGGCGCAAAATTACTTGCGCGGCGTGCAGGAAACGGACAGTTCCGGCAACCTCAGCTTTACCACCATCTTTCCCGGCTGCTACACGGGGCGCATGCCGCACGTGCATTTCGAGGTCTATCCCAGCCTGGCGAAGGCGGCGAATGTGGCTAACCGCATCAAGACCTCGCAGTTTACGTTCCCGATGGCAACGTTGAACGAGGCCTACACGGCCAGCGGCTACACGGCCAGCGTGCGCAACCTGGCGCAGATCAGCTATGCCACCGACAATGTCTTCAGCGACGGCATCAGCTTGCAGATGGCCAGCGTGACGGGCAATGCCATGGATGGCTATGTGGTCACGCTCACCGTTGCCTTGAACGGGTAAGATATCAAACCGTCATGAAACCCAGGTCGCGCCGGCTGAAGTTGCCGATGTTCGGGAAGACGCTGGCCAACTGACTGTCGGCCACGCCGAACCACTTGGCCAGGGTGGCGCCGTACTGGTCGACCGATGTGGTCGGCAGCAGGGCGCCGGAGCCGACGTCCAGCTCATGGCCAAGGCCGGTGGTGGGGAAGGCGCCGTAGATGTCGCGGCCCTTCACGGCGCCGCCCACGACGAAGTGGTGCGCGCCCCAGCCGTGGTCCGTGCCGTCGCCATTGCTGCTGAAGGTGCGGCCGAAGTCCGAGGCCGTAAAGGTCGTCACCTGGCGCCGCAGATCGACGCCTTGCAGCGCTGCCAGGGTGGTGTCGAAATACGCCAGCGCATGCGCCAGGCGGGCCATCAGGTCGGCATGCAGCACTTTTTGGTTGTCATGCGTGTCGAAACTGCCCAAGGTCACATAAAACACTTGTCGTTTCGCCCCCAGAGCGCCGCGGCCGGCGATGATGCGCGCCACCGTCTGTAATTGCACGGCCAGCGAATTGACGCCGGCCACGCCCGTGTTCGGATTGACATACGGCGTGGGATTGGGCACGCCGCCCGCGCCGGCCGGCAGCATGGCGCCGCTGAGTGCGCTTTGGCTGGAGATGGCGCGCTGCACCACGGCCACATGCTCTTGCTCAATCAGGTCGCTACCCGCCTCGTTGATGATGGCTTGCAGGGCGCCCGCGCCGGCCGTGCTGCCAAACAGGTTGCCGCTCAGGCCGCGGATGGGCACGGCACCTGCCTGGCCCACCTGGAACTGGCGCACCTGGCGTCCGCTGAGGAAGACGGTATTGCCGGCCGCCGAGATGGCCGTAAAGGTGGCATTGGCATTGCCGGTACCGGCCACATCGCCGATGCGCCCGCCCCAGCCTGTGCTGGCACCCTCCGGCGAGCCCGATTGCCATGTCGATTGCTGGTCGTTGTGCGAGAACAGCTTGGGCGGCAGGGCCACGCTGCCGGCCTTGTACTGCGCCAGCGTGGCGGGCTGGATCAGGGTGCCCACGTTTGCCACGATGGCGGCGCGTCCACTGTCGAACAAGTCTTTCAATGGCCCCAACTGGGGATGCAGGGCAAAGGCGCGCCCCGTTTGCGCGGTAGCGGGCACGATCGGCAACACGCCGCCCGTCTGGCCCACGCCCGGCAAATGAATGGAATCGGCAGCGCCCGTGTTGCGCAGGCGCAGGTATTCATTCCACGAGGTGCTGTCGGTGGCGAGTACCGTGTTGAAGGCGTCGTTGCCGCCAGCCATGAACAGGCACACCATGGCCTTGTAGTCGTCGGCCGATTGCGCGGCGGCATTGCCCATGGCGGCCAGGTTCAGGGCGAATGGCGCAGCGGTGGTGCCAGCCACGCTCAGCATGGAAGCGAGGAAGCGGCGGCGGGAGAACGGGGAGTTTTGCATGTGATCCATTTTATTTTTGCACCTGATACGCGGATGAGGCCATGCTCAGGAAAATGGCCAGTTTGACGCGGTTGGCCTGGGCGGAGGCCACTTGCGCGGCATTGCCGGCCGTGGCCACGGGAATGGCGATGCCATTCACGGCGGTGGTGATTTGTCCGCGCAGCCTGGCGCTCATGCTGCCATGCATCAACAGCAAGTCGATGCGGTCCAGCAGGGCGCCCGAATCGGCGGCCAAGGCCAGTTCGCGCGTGTAGTCGGGCTTGATCTCGCGCGCCTCGCCCACGCCGTTATTGATGGCTTCCTGCATGAAGTTCAGATAACCGGTGACCGAGGGTTCGGCCGTGATCTGCAGTTCCGGCGCCACCAGGCCTGCGCTGGCAAGGGCGGAATTCGTCGGTGTGTAGGTGGGGCGGAAGAAACTGAATACGGAGGGCGGATTCAAGGGACTCTGGCCCAGGCCGCTCAAGGGATCATCAAGGTAATAGATGCTGTAGCGGCCGCTGGCCGGCTTGGCGTCGAAGGCGCGCATCCAGCTTGCCAGGCGCAGCAGCGGTTCGCGCAACTTGCCTGTACGCAAGGCTGTGCCGGCGGGCGCCAGCGCTTCCGGATCGAGCAGCACGGCACGGATGACGGCCTGCATGTCGCCACGCACGCCGCTGCCATTGTTGGCGAAGGCGGCAGCGACCCGGCCCACATAGGCGGCGCTGGGGTTGCTGCTGACCAGGCGCTGAATCAGCTGGCGGCCAAAGAACGGCCCTACGTTCGGATGGTTGAAGAGGGTATCGAGCGCCAGTTTCAAGTCAGCCTGGCCGCTGGTGGTGCCGGAAATGCTCTGACCCAGGAAGCGTTTTTCGCCGCTGGAATGGAAGGCCGCGTAATTTTGCATCGGCTGCCAGTCGCGGTCGGGGGCCGGCGTGCTGCCATAGAAGCGCGTGGAACTCTGGTCCGGTCCGGCCCAGCTCCAGCCGGTAAACACGCGTGCCAGGCCCTCCACGTCATCGTGCGTGTAGGTGTCGATGGGTTTTCCCCCAGACAATTTCAGGCTGCCGTCGGCATTCAGCTGGTACAAGCCGATGGTAAATAGCTGCATCACTTCGCGGGCGAAATTTTCATCGGGCGTGCGCGTGGCCGTTTCCTTCTGGTTGCGCAGGTGTGACAGGTACAGCCCCATCATAGGGTGCAGGGCCACTCCCTCCAGCAGGCCGCGAAAGTTGCCAAAGGCATTCTGGCCCAGCATGTCGTAGTAGCTGGCCACGCCGCGCACTTGCGGCCGCACGGTCTCGTTCTGCAGGGAAATGACGAAGATCTCGGACAGGGCAAAGGCCATGCGCTGACGCAATTGATCGTCGCCGCGGATGCCTTGTTGCCAGAAGGTTTCATACACCCCTGTAAAACCGACTTTTTGCCCGCCAGCACCCTGGGCCGCCAGCATGCCGTCGATATATTTGCGATGCAAAGTTTGCGGTTTGGAAAATTGTGCCTTGAACCAGGCGTCGCTGTCGCTGGCGGCCAGCGTATCGATGGCGGCCATGTTGGGGCCAAACGTGGCGCGGCCCAGGAAACGCGACGCTTGCTGGCGCGTGAACGTGGTGGCTTGGCCAACAGGCGGCGCGGTCAGGGGCGGCGGCGTCGCGCTGTCGCCGGGAGGTGTGCCCGGCGTGTCAGGCGTACCAGGTGTACCAGGTGTGACGGGGTCGGTCGGTGCGACAGCCGCTGGCGGTACGGTTGACGCATCCGGTTTCAGGATGGAGTCGCCTTGGCTGTCGCCGCCGCCACCGCAGGCGGCCAGCAAACTGAACAGTGTCAAGGCCAGCAAGCGGCGCAAAGTTGGGTGAGTCATTTAGTTTCTTCCAAGCAATCAAATTCTGACTCGGTAATTGTAGGGCTTACGTCCTGAAAACGCGTTCTCAATTCGATATTTACGTCTTGTCTATCTTTTTATTTCCTGCGATTTTAAGTGCATTTGTGGGTGTGTTAAGCGGTGTAGCGCGAACTTTGTTTTTTGGAAATGAAAAATATTTTTTGCCGAACGCGCGTGTTGTGGTGCACAGGCGACGTAATCATTCCTGCCAATTAAGCTTGTTTGAAAGCTCATCCTGGCAAGGAAACTCGCTGCGCCGGAAACCATGGTTTTTAAGTTATTGGCGAAACGCCGTTCGCCCCGCTGCGCCGGGGCGCCCCGCAGATCGCTGGCACGGCCCTTGCGATAGCAGGGCAAAGACCCTACTCCCGCCCCACGCGCTGATGGAGAATCGCCACCGCCTGGTGGTTGACGCCACCACCACACTGGCGACCGGCACGGCTGAACGCGACGCGGCGCTCATCATGGCCGGGCGCAGCATCAAAAAAGTCGGCGCGACGCTGGGCGCTGACAAGGGCTACGACGCGGCCGCGTTGGTCAAGCAGTTGCGCGGCGCACGCCATCCGAGGCTAGTAACTGCGCCTCCGGCGCCAGCACGCGCGCCTGCCGGCATAATAGCGCCGGCAGCACTTGCAACAGGGCCGCATGGGCCTGGGAAAACAGCGCGCTGCCGTGCCTGGCAGGCTCGCCATCGACACGCGGCAGCATCGTGACCTGAGCCTGCTTCAAGGCCGCAAGCAGCAAGGCGCCACTGCCAGTCGTCGCCTGCTAAATGATTTCCAGCCAGGACTTGAGCACCATATACTCGCCATCCCGCTACACGAGTGGCCCATCTTGGAAGCCCGTCACCCCAGCCGCTTGATCAGGCACAAGCGTGCGCGCTGGCCAGAAATGAAAAACGCCGCCTGATTTGCATCGGGCGGCGTTAAATGGCGCTAATTGTTTTTAGCGAACGTCATTAGTCATCTATTTTCACGCAATCAACGAAGTAGCCGCGCTTGCCATCGACTTCGCGTTTCACGAGGCCATGCACATCCGTCTCGAAGCCTGGGAAGCGCTCGTTGAAGTCGCGCGCGAAGCGCAGGTAGTCGACGATGGTCTTGTTGAAGCGTTCGCCCGGGATCAACAGTGGAATGCCCGGTGGATACGGCGTCAGCAGGATGGACGTGATGCGCCCTTCCAGGTCGTCGATGGCGACGCGCTCGATTTCGCGGTGCGCCATCTTGGCAAACGCATCCGACGGCTTCATGGCCGGGATCATGTCCGACAGATACATCTCCGTTGTCAAACGTGCTACGTCGTAGGCCTTGTAGAAATCGTGGATCTGCTGGCACAGGTCGCGCAAGCCCATTTTTTCATAGCGCGGGTTGGCTGCCGCAAATTCCGGCAAGATGCGCCACATCGGCTGGTTCTTGTCGTAATCGTCCTTGAACTGTTGCAGCGCCGTCAACAAGGTATTCCAGCGGCCCTTGGTAATGCCGATGGTAAACATGATGAAGAACGAGTACAGGCCGCATTTTTCAATGATGACGCCGTGTTCGGCCAGGTATTTGGTGACGATGGACGCAGGAATGCCCGTCTCGCCGAACTGGCCGTCCAGGGACAGGCCAGGATTGACGATGGTGGCCTTGATCGGGTCGAGCATGTTGAAGCCGGGAGCGAGGTCGCCGAAACCGTGCCAGTCGTCCTCGGCGCGTATCATCCAGTCGGCTTGCTCGCCCATGCCTTCGGCGTTGAAGTTGTCCGGGCCCCACACCTGGAACCACCAGTCCTGGCCGTATTCGTGGTCGATCTTCTTCATGGCGCGGCGGAAATCGAGCGCTTCCATGATCGATTCTTCCACCAGTGCCGTGCCGCCCGGCGCTTCCATCATGGCCGCAGCGACGTCGAGCGAAGCGATGATGGAATACTGCGGCGAGGTCGAGGTGTGCATCAGGTACGCTTCGTTGAAGGCGTCCTGGTCCAGTTTGACCGTGTCCGATTCGCGCACCAGGATTTGCGAGGCCTGCGACAGGCCGGCCAGCAATTTGTGCGTGGACTGGGTCGAGAAGATCATCGATTCCTTGGCGCGCGGACGGTCCTTGCCGATGGCGTGCATATTCTTGTAGAAATCATGGAAGGTGGCATGCGGCAGCCAAGCTTCATCGAAGTGCAGGGTGTCGATCTTGCCGTCGAGCATTTCGCGCAGGGTTTCCACGTTGTAGATCACGCCGTCGTAGGTCGACTGGGTGATGGTCAAGATACGCGGCTTCTTGTTTTTCGCGACGCGCGCGAACGGGTTTGCCTCGATCTTGCGGGCAATGCTTTCCGGCGTGAATTCAGCCAGCGGGATCGGGCCGATGATGCCTAGATGATTGCGCGTTGGCATCAGGAACACGGGAATGGCGCCGCACATGATGATCGAATGCAAGATCGACTTGTGGCAGTTGCGGTCGACGACGACGATGTCGCCCGGCGCCACGGTCGAATGCCACACCATCTTGTTCGAAGTCGACGTACCGTTCGTAACAAAATAGCAATGATCAGCATTGAAGATGCGCGCCGCATTGCGCTCGGACGCGGCCACGGGGCCCGTATGGTCGAGCAGTTGGCCCAGTTCTTCGACGGCGTTGCAGACGTCGGCGCGCAGCATGTTTTCACCGAAGAACTGGTGGAACATCTGGCCGATCGGCGACTTCAGGAACGCCACGCCGCCCGAGTGGCCGGGGCAGTGCCACGAGTACGAGCCGTCATTGGCGTAATGCACGAGGGCGCGGAAGAAGGGCGGCGACAGGCCGTCCAGGTAGGATTTCGCTTCGCGGATGATGTGGCGCGCGACGAATTCCGGCGTATCTTCGAACATATGGATGAAACCATGCAGTTCGCGCAGGATATCGTTGGGGATATGGCGCGAGGTGCGCGTTTCGCCATACAGGTAAATAGGGATGTCGGCGTTTTTGTAGCGGATTTCTTCGACGAAGGCGCGCAAGGATTTCAGCGCGTGGTCGGTTTCCTCGACGGAACCGGTGCCGAATTCTTCATCGTCGATCGACAGCACGAAGGCCGACGCGCGCGATTGTTGCTGGGCAAATTGCGACAAATCACCGTAGCTGGTCACGCCCAGCACTTCCATGCCTTCTTTTTCCATTGCGGCGGCAAGGGCGCGAATGCCCAGACCGGACGTATTTTCAGAACGGAAATCCTCGTCAATGATGACGATAGGGAAACGAAATTTCATGCATGTCTCCAAAAAAGCAAGCCGCCCCTGACGGAGGTGGAGGGGCGGACTAGGGCGCGTCAGCCTGGCGGACTAGGGCGCCGGCAGCCGCAGAAAAAAAATAAGAACGGGATTCTCGCAGAAATGCGGCGTCTGCGGGAAAAAAATATCATAACAAGGTGCTACTACCGTGCGCTAGCGTGACGCAATGGTGTGACAGGACGATTACAGCAGCATGTTCTTGCGCCAAATTACCTTGTTATCACCTTATCAGGCTTTGCGTTGCAGTGTAACAAAGGCGTAAGGCAGGCCGGATTTCTCCGAGACATGCGCCTCGCGCGCGGTTTCTTGCCACACGGCACGGTCAACGGTGGGGAAGAAGGCGTCGCAGTCAAAGGTCTGGCCGATTTCCGTGATGATCAGGCGCGTCGTCAAGGGCAGCGACTGTCGGTAAATTTCGGCGCCGCCGATCACATAGCCTTCGGCGCCGTTCAGCAGCGCGATGGCCTCGGCCACCGAGCCGACCGCTTCCACGCCCTCATGGCGCCAGTCGGCGTTGCGCGTGATGACGATGTTGCGCCGGTTCGGCAGCGGCCGGCCGATGGAATCGAAGGTCTTGCGGCCCATGAGGATGGGGTGGCCCGTGGTCAGGCGCTTGAAGTGCGCCAGGTCTTCCGGCAGTTTCCACGGCAGGGTATTGTTGATGCCGATGCCGCCTTGCTGGTCGGTGGCGACGATGATGGTCAATTGGGTCATGGATCTAGTCGTTGAGTGAGGCTGTTGCCCGATGCCTGCCATTATCCTTGAAATGTCGCGCTGCCTCCAGATGCGCGCGCATGGCGCTCGCGAGCGCGTCGGGCGCTTCCAGCGGGATCATGTGGCCGGTGTTGTCTTTTAGTAAGTGCAAGGTGGCATGTGGCATACGGGCCGCCATGGCGCGCAAATCGTCCGGGTTGACCAGTTTGTCGTCCTCGGCGCCGACGATCAGCACGGGGCAGTGCAGTTCCGGCAGGCGCGCCATCAGATCCGGGCGGTCGATGGTCGTGATGAATTGCGCCAGCAGCACGTCCTTGCCCAGGTCCAGTCCCATTTGCTGGATCAATCCCGTGATGGCCGTATCGTCCAGGTGGGACGGATGCAGCAGTTCGCGCAGGCGCTGGCGTGTGATGCCTGCATAGGCATTACGCTCGAGCATGGCGACGATGCGCTGGCGCGCCGCGATTTCTTCCGGCAGCAAACTTTTTGCCGAATTGGCGATCAAAGTTAAGGACTGGACGCGCTGCGGGTGCGCCAGCGCGTGTTCGAGGGCCAGGTAGGCGCCCAGTGAAAAACCCACCAAGTGGGCTTGCTGGGCGCTGTGGCTGGCAATCATCGCTTGCATCTGGCCGCGCGTACGCGCCTGGTGCAGGGGAACGTGCCGTAAGTCAATGTTGTCGCCCAGCAAGGGTGCCAGCCGCGACCACATGCGCTCATCGCACAGGGTGCCGGGAATGCAGTCGAGCCGCGTGATGGCATCACGCGCGGTCAGGTCAGTGTTCAAATTGGTCATGATGGAAGTTCTTATCGAGCGGCATTATCGGTTATTTTCGCCAGGATGGCAGCAGCGTGATTTTTTCGTTATTTTCCGCATGGCGTTCTTTTCAATAGTGCACGGCTGGCATGGTTTGACTTTATGGTAGGCTCTCGATACGCATGGCCAGTGTGCCGGCGTGGTCTTCTGAAATACCGAATGCAACCCACTCATTAAAGAGGAAATACCATGGCGATCAGTTTGCAAAAAGGCGGCAATGTCAACCTGAGCAAGGAAGCTCCTGGCTTGAAGACCATCGTGATTGGCCTGGGCTGGGACCCGCGCGCCACCGATGGCGCCGCATTCGACCTCGATGGCAGCGCCTTCCTGCTGAAAACGGATGGCAAGGCCCGCTCCGACGCTGATTTCATTTTCTACAACAACCTGAAGTCGGTCGATGGCTCCATCGTCCACGCAGGCGACAATACGACCGGTGGCGGCGACGGCGACGACGAGAAAATCGCCGTCGACCTGGGCAATGTGCCGGCCGAGATCGACAAGATCGCCGTGGCCGTCACCATCCACGATGCGGAAAACCGCAAGCAGAACTTCGGCATGGTCGGCAAAGCCTACATCCGTTGCCTGAATGGCGACAACGGCGCGGAAATCGCCCGCTACGACCTGTCGGAAGACGGCTCGACGGAAGCGGCCATGATCTTCGGCGAAATCTACCGCGCCGGCAGCGAATGGAAATTCAAGGCTATCGGTCAAGGCTTTAAAGGCGGTTTGGGGCCACTGGCCCGTTCGTTCGGCATCAACGCGTAAGAGCTCCGGAAAACGGCCCATGGCGGCATCATGCCGCTATGGAGTACTGTCTTCGGACGACGCGGCTTGCCCGGCGCCGTTGTCTGAAGCTCTCACCTCTGAATAAATAATCCTATGGAAAACCTGATCAAGGGGCAACGCCTGGCGCTGTCTGGCCTCGTCACGGGCAATGCTTTGCAACTGGGCATCAAAAGCGCCGGCGTGCCGCTGGATTTTGCCTGTTTCGGCCTCGATGCAAACGGCAAATTGTCCGACGAGCGCTACATGACCTTCTTCAACCAGCCGCGCACGCCGTGTGGCGGCGTCGAGACCAGCGCACCGGCCGGTGACGCTGCCGGTTTCAGCTACCAGCTCGACCGCTTGCCCGCCAGCATACAGCGCCTGGTCGTGACGGTCGCCGTCGAGGGCGCGGCGACCATGGCGCAGCTGGGCAGTGGCTATGTGCGCCTGCTCGACGGCGGGCGCGAGCTGGCCCGTTTTGCCTTTTCGGGCCTTGATTTTGCGCAAGAAAAGGCTGTCATGCTGGGCGAGTTCTACCGCAAGGATGGCGCTTGGCGCTTCATGGCCGTGGGCCAGGGTTTCAATGGCGGCCTGGACGCGCTGGTGGCGCATTTTGGCGGCGAGGTGGCGCCGCAAGTCGCTGAACCCGTTCCCGAACCGATCGCGCCCAAGATTTCCCTGTCGAAAATCTCGCTGACCAAGGCGGGGCAGACGCACAAGGTGTCGCTGGAGAAGGGCGCGGGCGCGCCGAAAAAGCTCACCGTCAAGGCCACCTGGGTCGATAACGGCGATGGCGATGACGATAACGACGACCTCGACTTGCGCGTTGGCATCCTCTTGCCAAATGGCAAGATGCGCTTCATCCAGGCGCCCGATACGCCGGGCCACTTCGACGCCATGCCCTTCGTGCGCCACCTGGGCGACGTGGCGGGCGCCTCGGGCAAGGAGCCGGCCACGGAAACGGTGGAAGTCAATCCTGCGCTGGCGCAACATTACGGCGGCACGGTGGGCCTGGTCTTCAGCGTGTATTCGGCGCTGGCCAATGGCGCCGTCCCGGTGGCCTCCATGCGCCCGAAAATGGTGATGCAGTATGGCGAGCAGATCGTCGAGTGCGCGTTCGATTTCCGCCTCTCCAAGGCGGCCGAAGACGACACTGTCTACACCTATGTGATCGGCATGGCGCGCATCACGCCGGACAGCATCACCCTGGAGCCGTCGGGAAAAACCTCCGAGCCCGGCAGCGAGGCGACGCCCTGGCTGAGCTGGCAGGGCGAGGGCTTGCAGCTCGCTTTCAACGGTCCCGTCGTCTTCAAGGGCGAGGCCAAGGAAGACGAGGACGATTTCAATGCGGATAACCCGCGCCGCTACATCGCATAGTGCATAACGCATGATGCATGATGCAGCGTAGACACGCTGGAGAGCCTGATGGAAACCTTGTCCAAGGGCCAACGCTTGCCGCTGGCCAACCTCGTCCCCGATGGCGTGCTGGAGATCGGCGTCGCCGCGCAGGGGCAGGCGCTCGATGTGGCCTGTTTCGGCCTCGACGCTGCCGGTAAGCTGTCCGACGAGCGCTACATGACCTTTTTCAACCAGCCGCGCACGCCGTGTGGTGGCGTGGAAGCGCGCGCGGGCAACAATGGCGACACGGCCACGTTCGCCTTGCAGCTGGCGCGCTTGCCGGCCAGCATCGAGCGGCTCGTCGTCACGGCGTCCATCGATGGCGGCGGCGTGATGTCGCAATTGCAGTCCGGCCATGTGCGCCTGCAGGCAGCGGGGCGCGAGCTGGCCCGTTTCGCCTTTTCGGGCCTTGATTTCGCGCAAGAAAAAGCCGTCATGCTGGCCGAGCTGTACCGCAAGGATGGCGGCTGGCGCTGCATGGCCGTGGGCCAGGGTTTTAACGGTGGCCTCGACGCGCTGGTGCGCCATTTCGGCGGCGAAGTCGATCAAGCCGCTCCTGCCGCTCCTGCCGCTCCTGCCGCCCCGGCGGCTGCGGCTATCGGGCAAGCGAAGATCAACCTGGAAAAAAGAGTCGAACGCGAGGCGCCGCAACTGGTGAGCCTGGTCAAGCAGGCGGGCGTGTCCTTGCAAAAAGTGGGCTTGCTTGACCACCGCGCCAAGGTGTGTCTGTGCCTGGATATTTCCGGCTCCATGGGGCGTTTGTACAAGGAGGGCCTGGTGCAGAAGTTTGCCGAGCGCATCCTGGCGCTCGGCTGCAAATTCGATGACGATGGCGAGATCGACGTTTTTCTTTTCGGTAAGAACGTCCACCAGCCGGCGCCCATGGCCCTGAGCAATTGCAATACGTACGTGGGCCAGGCGATTGTGCGCCATCCGCTGGAAGGCGACACGCGCTATGGCGCCGCCATGCAAGCCATCCGCGCGTTTTATTTCCCGGACGCCCGTGGCGGCGAGCGCACGCGTCCCATCGTGGCCGAACTGCCCGTGTATGTGATGTTCGTCACCGATGGCGGCACCAGTGACCAGGCGACAACGGAGAAGCAGCTGCGCTGGGCCAGCAATGAGCCGATCTTCTGGCAATTCATGGGCATCGGCAAGGGGCGCAAGTCAAAAAGCAAGTTCCTGGCCGCCTTCGCCGATTCCGACTTCCCCTTCCTGGAAAAGCTCGACGAGCTGCAAGGGCGCCTGGTCGACAACGCCAATTACTTTTCCGTCAGCTCGCCCGATGAGCACAGCGATGCAGAACTGTATGATTTGCTGATGACGGAGTATCCGGGCTGGCTGAAGCTGGCGCGGGGACATGGCTTGCTGAGGTAGCTAATCCTCATAGGATGATGCTGTAATGCCACAAGGGGAAGAGATTTGTAAATTGAAGTAAATAACAATGGTTCGCATTTGCTTTGGTCTCTAGAATCATGGCATTCTTTCATGTGCCCTCACGCTGCGGCGTAGCGCCTCATCCGTAGCGTCTCGATTATTCTTTAGCCAAATGCATAAAATCCTATTCCATTGTCTCGCGGGCGGCAGCTTGCTGGTCGCCGGCGCCGCCCAGGCGCAAACTTCACCCGCCAGCGACGCTGTCATCAAACCGGCGCCGCCGACGTCTGCCAATGCAGCCAAGGCGCCCGCGGTCGATGCGCCGCCTTCCGTCAGCGTGACGGCCGAACGCCCCACGGGCCGCATCGACCGCCAGGTCTACGACGTCAAGTCCGACGTGGGCAGCACGAATGGCACGGCGGCCGATGCACTCAATAACGTGCCTTCGGTGGCCGTCGATCCCGATGGCAGCGTTTCCTTGCGCGGTAGCAGCAATGTGCAGATCTTGATCGACGGCAAGCCGTCGGCCATGTTGCAGGGCGATTCGCGCGGCGCCACCCTGAACGCCATGGCGGCCGACGATATCGAATCGGTCGAGGTGATCAACAATCCCGGCGCCCAGTTCGGCAACGAGGCCGGTGGCGGCCCCATCTTGAACCTGGTGATGCGGCGCAACCGCAAGCCGGGCGGTTTTGCCACCGTCAACGCGAATGCGGGCATCGCCGGGCGCTACAACACGGCCGTGTCCGGCACCTACAACGAGGGGCCATGGGGCTACCAGGGCGGCATCAATTTCCGCCACGATGGCCGCAATTCCGTGGGCGAGGTCAGCCGCGAACGCCTCGAGCGCGACACGGGCGCGTTTGCCCCCAGCAGCCAGAGTTCCACCAGCAATGGCTTGAATGATTCGCTGGGCTTGAACGGCAGCGTCAATTACAACTTGAACGCCAGCGATACCCTGGCCGCCAGCATGTCCTACAACGGCCGCAGCAATGACCAGCGCTCGGTCGACCGCTATATCAATGGCGACAGCTTAGGCAATACTATCGGCGACTATGTGCGCAGCACGGTGCGTAACGGCGACAGCCGCAACTACAGCTGGGGTGCGCGCTACGACCACAAGGGCGAATTGCCGGGCGAAACCCTGAAGATCGACTTGCGCGTGTCTTCGTCGGCCAATGAGAGCGACAGCGACTACGCCAACGCCTACACGGTCGCCCCCGTCAGCGCGTTCGACAGCCGCGCGCGCCAGCACAGCGAGACGGGCAACCGTATCGTCGACTTCAGCGGCGACTACGAGCGTCCGCTGGCGGGCGGCACGGCCAAGCTGGGCTACAAGGTGGCCGACAACCAGAGCAGCTTCGACACCCTGTATACGGATATCAACCCGGGCAGCCTGCTTGAGACCGTCAACCCCATGCGTAGCAACCGCTTCGAGCTCGACGAGAGGACGGTTGCGCTGTACGGCTCCTACCAGATGCGTTTGAATGAGCGCTGGGGCGCGCTGGCCGGCTTGCGCGCCGAATACACGGACTTGACCGTGCGCCAGATCACGGGCGGTGTCGAGGCGAGCAACAATTACGTCAACTACATACCCAGCCTGTTCGCCACCTATAAGGTCAGCGACGAAAGCAATTTGCGTTTCAGCTATGCGCACCGCATCCGCCGCCCGAACGCGGGCGACCTGAATCCCTACGTGGTCTACCGCGACGAATTCAACGTGTCGGCCGGCAATCCCAAGCTGAAACCCACGCAGACCGATTCATTCGAAATCGGCTATGAAACGAAGATCGCCGGCCTGGAAAGCAGCTTGCGCGCCTACCACCGGCGCGACACGGATGCCATCGTCGATTACCGTTACTTCATCAGCGACAATGTGCTCCTGACCACGCGCGAAAACGGCGAAGGCAGCCATTCGAGCGGCCTGGAGTTCAGCGTCAGCGGCAAGCTGACGCCATCGCTGACCTTAAACACCAGCGGCAACCTGGCGCGCAGCGAGCAGACCAGCGCTGACGACCTGGGTAACCGCAGCACGCGCACGGCCAACGCCCTGAGCGGCCGCGCACGCCTGAATTACCAGTTCAACGCGGACAACCAGCTGCAACTGGCCCTGCAAATGCAAGGCAAGATGCTGTCGGGACAGGGCTACCGCTCGCCGAACAACACCTTGAACCTCAGCTTGCGCCATACGGTGACGCCGCAATTGAGCCTGGTCATGAATGTGACCGATGTGTTCAGCAGCAACAAGATGGAAACCGTCATCAACAGCGCCTCGCTGCGCGAGACGAGCACGCGCCGCTTCGATGGCCGCATGGTGTACGTGGGACTGTCGTACCGCCTCGGCGGCGCCGGCTCGGCGGCGAAAGAGGGCGAGCGCGAGCCGCGCTTCGGTCCGCCGGGCGGGCGCGGTCCTGGTGGGCCAGGCGGTCCCGGCGGCCCTGACGGCCCCGGAGCCGGCTGATTCCAGGCGTCAGACGGCGGCGATTTCGTGCTGGAATGCAACGAAACTGTTCCGCATGGCGCTCGAAATGCCAGGCGCCGCCGCCATGTTCGGCCGATCGGTTTCGTCAAACAGCTTGCGGTGCAGGGCGGCGAGCGGTGTTGCTGCCATCAGACTGCCATCGGGGCCTTGATGGGTGCGTGGTGCTCATAGCCTTCCAGGCTAAAGTCGGACGGTTCGATCTTTGCCAGCCATTCCGGCTCGTACTTGCCCGTCTGCGCGTAGTCGGGCACGCGCTCGGAGATGACAAATCTTGGCGCGGGAAACGGCGTGCGTTTGAGCTGCTCCTGCACCATGTCGAGGTGGTTTTCATAGATGTGCGCGTCGCCGATGAAATACGTGAACCAGCGCGGCGTGTAGCCCGTCAGGCGCGCCACCAGGTGCAGCAGGGCCGCGCCTTCGGCGATGTTGAAGGGCGTGCCCAGACCGATATCGTTGCTGCGCACATATAAACACAGCGACAGTTCGCGCGTGCTGGCGTTCGCGATGAACTGGTATAGCAAATGGCAGGCAGGCAGGGCGACGGCGTCCAGCACGGCCGGGTTCCAGCCGTGGAACAGGATGCGGCGGCTGCCAGGGTTGCTCATGATGGTGTCGAGGCACTCGCGCAACTGGTCGACAGCCTTGTACAGCAGCACTTTCTGCACGCCATCTTCGACGATGGGGGCAATCAAGGTAAAACCGTTGGCTTGCGCATCGGCAATTTGCGCGCCTTGGGCAACGTCGAGCAGCTTGTAGGCCGGCCATTGGCGCCACTGCACGCCGTACACGGGGCCGAGGTCATCCTCGCCCTCGCGGTAGGGGTTGGCCAGCCATTGCGCGTTTTCATTGGCGTTCTGGTCCCATACCTTGCAGCCCAGCGCGCGAAACTCGGCCGCGTTGCGCGAGGCGCGCAGGAAGGCGCACAATTCGCCGATCACGGATTTGAAAGCCAGTTTCTTGGTCGTCACGGCAGGGAAGTTGCCGTTGGCCAAGTCGAAACGCATCATGGCGCCCGGCACGCTCAGGGTGCGGATGCCCGTGCGGTTATCTTGCCAGCTGCCTGTTTCGAGGACGGTCTTGATCAAATCTTGATATTGCTGCATGTAACACTCTCCAACGGTAAGGATGATGATTGTAACGCAGGCGCGACAGGCGGGATGCGGGCCGCGTACATAATTACGCTGCTGCCTTACATGCAAACATGACTCTGTGGTAACTTGTATGTTCCTAAGGAAATACAGAAACGGCAGATGCTGCACCATGTTTTTGCGACAATTTGTAAACAATAATAACGCTGCCGTGGTGGAGATGAGCAGGGCCGATTTTCTCAAGGCGAATCTGCGCCTGATCCTGGCCTGGCCCGTGCTGTGCCTGGCCCTGTGCGCCGTGCTGTGGACGGCGACCCTGCTGCAGCTGGAAGCGGAAAAGAAGGTGGCGCAGCAGCAAGCGCTCGACAGCGTGGCCTCGCAGTCGAAGGCCTATGGACAGTATCTGCTGCGCACGCTCGAACAGATGGACCAGTTGACCCTGCAGCTCAAGTATGAATGGGAAAACGCGCGCGGCAAGCTGCGCCTGGACCAGTTGAAGGCGCAGGGTATGTATGCCTTACCGCAATTTTCCATCGTCGCCATCCTCGACCGCAGGGGCCATGCCGTCACGGCCACGGCGCCCCTGACGCGATTGCGCACGAACGAGCGCAGCGACTTTTTGCTGCGCCACTGGCGCAGCAATTCCAGCGCCCTGCGCATCGCGCTGGGGCGGACCAACGAGGCGGCCCCGGTTGCTGGCGGCGCGGGCGAGACGCTGGTGCACTTCACGCGCCGCCTGGAGGACGAAGATGGTAATTTCGATGGCGTGCTGCTCATTTCCATCCACTCCAGTTATTTTTCGCAATTTTACGACAGCGTCAACTTTGGCACGTTCGGCATGTCCGCGATGGTGGGCGAAGAGGGCGAACTGTTCAGCACGCGCGTAGGCTCGCGCGTCTTGCCCGTTGCTGGGGTACATGACGGCCAGGGCACGCCGTTTTTCGACACGAGCTTCCTGGAAACGGACAGCGGCGCCATCGAATCGGGCAGCAGGGTGGCTTTTTCCGACAAGCAAAACCGCTATGTGGGCTGGCAGGCGCTGAAAGGCTATCCATTTACGGCCGTAGTGGGGCTGGCCTGCAGTGAAATGCTGCACCCCTACCAGGAAACGCGCAGCATCTATATCGGCATTGCCTTGGCTGTGACCTTGCTGCTGTTGGCCTTTGCCGCCATCGCCACCGTGCTGTCGCTGCGCCTGGCCTGGCGCCACCATCAGTCCGAAGGCGTGCGCAACGCCTACCGCATGGCGACCGAAGGCACCAGCGACGGCTTTTTCATCATTTCCGCCCTGCGTGGCGAGGATGGCGCCATCCTGGACTTCGAGATCGTCGACTGCAACGAGCCGGGCGCCGGCTATTTTGGCGTGCGCCGCGAACAGTTGCTGGGCATGCGGCTGCAATCGCGCGCCCACGAGCCGTATTTCCGCGACCTGATTCATCATTACCGCGCCGCCATGGCCTCCGGCTTTTCCGAGGAAGAGATCGAATTACCCGATGGCAACCCGTTCAAGCTGCGCTGGATACGCTGGCGCCTGGTGCGCAGCGGCGAGCGCCTGGCCGTCACGCTGCAAGATATCAGTGCGGCCAAGGAGCACGAGCGCGACCTGCGCCGCCTGGCCAACGAGGATGGCTTGACGGGCTTGCCCAACCGTTACTGGCTGCAGCAATTCCTGCCCGAGGCGCTGGCGCGCGCCGCCATCGCGCAGCACATGCTGGCGCTGCTGTTCATCGACCTCGATGGTTTCAAGGATATCAACGACACGCAGGGCCATGCCGAGGGCGACAAGGTGCTGCGCGCCGCGTCCCTGCGCCTGAAAGCCGTGCTGCGCCCGGGCGACCATGTGGTGCGCCTGGGCGGCGATGAATTTGTCGTCGTGCTCGACCCGGTGGAAGACGACAGCCGCGCCGAGCAGGTGGCGCAGCGCATCGCCATCGCCTTCGACGAGCCGTTTTACCTGGGCAGCGAACGCCACAAGATGGGTGCCTCGATCGGCATCAGCCTGTATCCGCGCGATGGCGCCGAGACGGACGTGCTGCTGAAAAACGCCGATATCGCCATGTATGCCGTGAAAGTGGCAGGCAAGGGCCACCACCGCTTCTTCCAGCCCGAACTGTTCGAAACCATCCGCAACCGCCGCGAACTGGAGCAAAGCCTGGTGGCAGCGCTGGAGCAGGATCAGTTCCTCGTCGTCTACCAGCCACGGGTCGACGCCATGAGCGGGCAGCTGTGCAGCATGGAGGCGCTGGTGCGCTGGCGCCACCCGCAGCACGGCATGGTGCCGCCGCTGGAATTCATCCCCGTGGCCGAAAGTAGCGGCTTGATTTCCCAGCTCGGCGAAGTCGTCATCGAGAAGGTCTGCCTGCAGATGGCGCACTGGCAGGGGGCCGGCCAGGAGCTGGTGCCCGTCTCGATCAACGTTTCGGCGCGCCAGTTCGGCCGCGGCGACGTGCACCAGGTGCTGGCGTCCGCGCTGGCGCGCCACCGCATCGATGCGCGCCTGATCGAGGTGGAAATCACCGAATCGGCCATGATGGATGAACAGAACCGCGCCGTGGAGCAGCTGTCGGCCATCCGCGCGTTAGGCGTGCGCCTGCTGGTCGACGATTTCGGCACCGGTTACTCCTCGCTGTCGCAGCTGCAGAAGTTCGCCATGGATGGCTTGAAGATCGACCGTGCCTTCACCATGGAGCTGGGCCGCTCGGAGCAGGGCGAGGTGTTCGTGCGCGCCATCCTGTCGATGGCGCATGCGCTGGGCATGAGCGTGGTGGCCGAAGGGGTGGAGACGCGCGAGCAGCTCGACATCCTGCGCGCGCTGCAGTGCAACGAAGTGCAGGGCTATTTCATCTCGCGCCCCGTGCCTGCCGACCAGATGCTGGCGCTGATGCGCAAGCGCTTTCTCATACCACTTCCAGCGCCCGTGCTGCCGCCATATAGCCCCCGTTCATAGCGCGGAAAACAACGCTGCCCAATAAAAAGAGCGACCGTTCGCTTTTTTTTCAAAAATATTATATGCTTCGCGCATGCCCTCGGTGCGGAAGTTCACTGTGGCAAGAAAAGTGCAGGATGGGTACGCTTGGAGATACCCGAGACATTGCGCCGAAGAAACTAAACACGCCAACGCAAAACCGCTGCGCTACGCCGCTGGTTTTGCCAAGTGGTTTGATGCATATAATAAAGAGAGACTAACTTGAAACATAAATATCTTCCCCTCCTCATCGTTGCCGCTTTCGCCGGCATTTCCTCCACCGCGCAAGCATCGGGCTACCGTTTTGGTTCGCAATCCGTATCCGGCCAGGGTTCGGCCGACGCGAATGGCGCCGAAGCGGCCGACGCTTCGACCATTTTCTACAATCCGGCCGGCATGTCGCGCCTGGAAGGCACGCAGTTCGTCGGCGGCGGCACGCTCGTGGTGCCCCATTCGACCTACGCAGATACGGGTTCGAAGACCTTCACCGGCCGCACGCCAGGCGGCACGACCAAGGATTACGCGCCCGACGCCGTGTTTGCGCCAGCCCTGTACGCGAGCAAGAAAGTCAATGATCAATGGACCGTCGGCATGGGCCTGTTCGTGCCGTACGGCGCCAAGCTCGATTACGGCAATGACTGGAGCGGCCGCTATGCGATTACCAACATCAAGCTCGAAGCCATCGCCCTGAATCCTTCGGTCTCCTTCAAGCTGGACCAGCATCACTCGTTCGGTTTCGGCATCACGGCTGAACACATGAAGGCAGAACTGGGCCAGGCAGTCGACGTGCCCGGTTCCGTGGCATTCCTGGGCCAGCATGCGCCAGCCGCATCGCAAGCCTTCCTGGCCAATATCGCCAAGACGCAGGGCCTGGCCGCGGCGCAGGCAGCTGGCGCCGCACTGCAGGGCGCCAAGGATGGCCACGCTTCGATGGATGGCGATGACTGGGGCTTCGGCTTCAACCTGGGCTATCTGTACCAGATGAATGAGGGTACGCGTGTCGGTATTGCCTACCGTTCGTCGATTTCGCACAAGCTGAAAGGCGACACGATCTGGGACTTCTCGCAAGTGTCGAACAACGCTGCCGTGAATGGCTTCATTTCCGCCGCATCGGGCAAGGTCAATTCCAAGGCGCTGGTGGAAGTGCGCACGCCGGAAACGCTGTCGGTCAACGCCTTCCATCAAATGGATGACAAATGGGCCTTGATGGGCGACGTCACCTGGAGCCGCACTTCGCGCCTGGAAAACCTGGACATCCAGTTCCCGCCGACGGCTGAAGGCGCCGAGCGCATCCGCCAGAACTGGAAAGACACTTACCGCGTCTCGCTGGGCACCAACTACAAGTACAGCGAAAGCCTGCTGCTGCGCGCCGGTATCGCCCACGACCAGGCGCCAGTGCGCAGTGCCGAACTGCGCCACCCGGCCCTGCCGGACAGCGACCGCATGCAGTACTCGATCGGCGCGAACTGGAAGCTGAACGCCAATTCATCGATCGACCTCGCTTACAGCTACATCGCCTTCAAGGATGCTGACGTCAACTACAAGAATGACTGCTCGCCGGTAACGGCTGGCTGCACCGGCAACGGTGAAACCACCAAGGGCCTGTTCAAGACCCGCATGCAGTTGATTGGTCTCGCTTACAACTACAAGTTCTAAGCAGGTAATGGCGGCCGATCCAGCCGCCGTGAAATGAGAAAGGCGCCCTCGGGCGCCTTTTTCTGTGCCGTTCGCGGCTTCGTTCTAGAATTCCCGCACCAGCAGCGCCAGTGCTTCGCGCACCTGCGCATCGGGCATGTCCAGCAAGTTATCTCCCACATACCACTCCACCACGCTGTGCCCGGGCAGGGCGGCGTGGCTGGCGCGGCCGAACAGCCAGATGCCGTGTTCCTCGGCCACCTGGTTGCGGATGGCGCTGGCCCGCTCGCGCGAGACGGGCAGGTGCAAATGCAGCATGTTCGCTTGCGGCTGCGCGGGATTGAGGCGAATCGCCGGATAATCGCGCAGCAGCGCGTACAGCCATTGCGTGCGGGCGAAATAGCGGGGCATGGCGGCGATGCGCGCATCGAACTGCATGGCGGCGGCCACCACGTAGGGCGTGCGGTGCACGATATTGCCACCCTGGCGGCGGAACCACTCGCGCGATCGTTCGATAAACTGGCCGCTGCCGGCCAGCATGGCGCCACCGAGGCCGCCGATGCCCTTGTACAGCGACACATACACGGAATCAAAGCCGTCGCAGATGGCGGGCAAAGGCTGATTGAAACCCGCTTGCGCTTCCCACAGGCGGGCGCCGTCCATGTGCAGGTGAATGTTGTTCACGCGGCAGTGCTGCTTGATCTTGCTCAACTCTTCCCAGGATGGGCACTGGCCGCCGATTTCGCGCATTGGCAGTTCGAGCTGCACGGCGCCCAGCGCATCGGGCACGGCGCGCAAGTCGTCCACCGTCCACGGGCGGTGCGGGTCGCCCAGCATCAAGCCCTTGAAGTGACCGAGCAATGCATGGTTGCCCCGTTCATGGCGCAGGATGTGCGAGGTCGGGTGCAGCGCCACCAGCGGCGAGCCGCGCTCCTGGCAAGCCAGGCGCAGGGCGGTTACTTGCGTCATGGTGCCCGTGATGCAGAACACGGCCGCCTCGAAACCGAGCAGGCTGGCGATCTTGTTCTCGAACTGCTCGATCAGCGCGCCCTCGCCATACGTATCGTGCGCAACATGATTGGTCTCGCACCAGGCGGCCATGGCGGCGAAGGTGGCCGCTGGCGTGGGCTGGCGGTGGCCGGGCAGGATGGTGTGGCAGCGCTGGCGCAGTTCAGTATCGGTCAAGGCAGTTTTTCCTCAGAGTGTGGCGGTGGCCAGTTTCGCGCCGAAGCCGATGAACATGGCGCCCACGCCACCGCCCATGCCGGCCGACAGGCGGCGACGGCGGCGGAAGGTCTCGGCCAGGCGCGCGCCCATGAAGATGATGGCCGTCAGGTAGGTAAAACTGATCACCTGGCAGATCAGGCCCAGGCCGATGAATGACAGCACGGGCCTGGCAAAGGCCGGGTCGACGAACTGGATGAAAAACGAGATGAAGAACAGGATGGCCTTCGGGTTCATCAGGCTGATGATCAGCGCCTTGCGAAATGGGTCGCTTTCCTTCACTGGCACGGGCGCCGCTGCAGCTTCGCCTTCGGCCGGATTTGGCGCGCGCAGCTTGCGCCAGCAGCCTATCAGCATCTGCAGGCCGATCCAGCCCAGGTAGGCCGCGCCGATGTACTTCACCACATAGAACAGGGCAGGGCTGGCTTTCAGCAGGGAGGCGACGCCGCAGGCCGACAGCACCATCAATATCAGGTCGCCGGCGAAAATGCCGAAGGCGCCCTGGTAGGCGGGCCGCACGCCACGCTGCGCCGCCACCGACAGCACATACATGGAATTGGGGCCGGGCAGGATGACGATGAAGATCGTCCCCAATAAAAAGGTCCAGAAATCGGTGATGCCCAGGTTGGCGTGGAAAAGTGCGTTCATACCTATTCTGCCTGGTTGATCTGTACGTGATGAAATTGCAGTGCAGCAAGATTGGCATAGATGCCTTTCAACGCCACCAGCGAAGCATGCGTGCCCATTTCGACGATCTTGCCGTCTTCCATGACGATGATGCGGTCGGCCCGTTGCACGGTTGCCAGGCGGTGCGCGATAATGACGGTGGTGCGGCCCACCATGGCCGCTTCCAGTGCTTTTTGCACCAGGCGTTCCGATTCCGCATCCAGCGCACTGGTGGCTTCGTCGAGCAGCAGCAGCGGCGGGTTTTTCAGCAGGGCGCGGGCGATGGCGATGCGCTGGCGCTGGCCGCCGGACAGGCGCACGCCCCGTTCGCCGAGGAAGGACTTGTAGCCATTCGGCAGGCGCTCGATAAATTCGTGGGCTGCCGCCATTTTTGCAGCAGCGATGACGTCTTCATCGCTCGCGCCGGCGCGGCCGTAGCGAATGTTTTCCATGGCGTCGGCCGAGAAGATCACCGTATCTTGCGGCACGATGCCGATGGCGTCGCGCAGGGTATGCAAGTCGAGCTGCTTGATATCGACGCCATCGAGGCGGATGCTGCCGCTTTGCGGGTCATAAAAACGTAAAAATAACTGGAAGAGGGTGGTCTTGCCGGCGCCGGACGAGCCCACCACGGCCACCGTTTCGCCGGCACGGATATCCAGGCTGAGGTGGTCGAGCGCGTAGGTGTCCGGGCGCGAGGGATACGAGAACATGACCTTGTCCAATGTCAAGGCGGCGCCATTGGCAGCGCGTGCGGGCAGCGGCAGCGGCGTAGCAGGAGATTCGATTTCCGATTTGACGGCCATCAATTCAAGCAGGCGCTCGGTGGCGCCGGCGGCGCGCTGCGCTTCGCCCATCACTTCGGACAGGGCGCCGATGGCGCCGGCCACGATGGATGCGTACAGGATGAATTGGCCCAGGTCGCCGCCCGTCATCGCGCCTTCCAGCACGGCGCGCGCGCCCAGCCACAGCACGAAGACGATGGTGCCGAAGACCAGCAAGATGGCGATCATGGTCAGCAAGGCGCGGGCGCGGATGCGGCGCATGGCCGTCATGAAGGCGCCTTCGACAGAGTCGCCAAAGCGTTTCGATTCGATTTTCTCGTGCGTGAACGCCTGCACGGTGGGCATGGCGTTGAGGATTTCACCGGCCATGGCCGAAGCATCGGCGATGCGGTCCTGCGAATCGCGCGACAGCTTGCGCACGCGCCGGCCAAAGACGATGATGGGCACCACCACCAGGATCAACAGGCCGATGATGATGCCCGCCAGCTTGGCGCTGGTGATGAACAGCATCACCAGGCCGCCCAGGAACAGCAGCACATTGCGCAGCGCCATGGAGATGCTGGTGCCGACCACGGCCTGTATCAGGGTGGTGTCGGTGGTGATGCGCGACAGGACTTCGCCCGTCTGCGTGGTTTCAAAGAATTCGGGGCTTTGCGTGACGACGTGACGGTATACGGCGCTGCGGATATCGGCAGTGACGCGCTCGCCCAGCCACGATACAGTATAAAAGCGCGCGGCAGTGGCCAGCGCCAGGATGGAGGCCACGCCGAACAGGGCGAGGAACACCAGGTCCACATGCTGGATGCTTTTGGAACCGGCCGCGCCGCCAAAACCCAGGTCGATCATCTGCTTGAAGGCGGCAGGAATGGCCAGGGTGGAGGCGGCGGCCACCACCAGCGCAATACCGGCCAGGAAGAACTGCTTGCGGTACGGCGTCAGGAAAGGCATCAAGCCCTTGAAGGCGGCCAGGCTGCCTTTTTTCAGCTCGCGGCTGGTGCCGGTAGCGGGCGACGGTGTTGAGTTTGCTGTATTACTGCTGCTGTTTGTTTCTGTGCTGGTTGTCATTGTTTTTCGCTTTGATGTACATATTCGATAGTGCTTGTAACGCTAATAAAACGACGCTTATAACTTCATTGGCTGGACATAGCCCGTCATTTCCAGGTAGCCGCGGCCCGCCGGCTGGCCGTCGCGCTCCACCGTCACTGCGCCTTCCCAGTACACGGCGCCCGTCGAGCGGCGCGAATCGAGTTCCTGGTCCGCCTGCAAAGGCTTGATCTGCCAGCGCGTTGCACCCGTGCGTATTTCGGTGGCGACCGGGTATTGGGCCTGCGTACGGGGCGAGCGCCATAGCTGCGTGGGCGTGAAATCGACGTCGCCGGGCGCGAACTGCGTCATCTTACCGGACGCATCGCGCCATGTCGCGTGCGCCCATAGTTTAGCACCTGTCGTGCTGCGGATCTGGAAGGCCATCAGGGCGCCGCCGTCGTCGAGGTTGGCGCCTATCCAGTTCCAGCCGCTGGCGTCCGCGTCGAGCACCTGGCTGGACCATTCGTGGTCCAGCCAGGTAGTGCCCGTCACCGCTTCGGCCTTGCCGCCGGCGCGCGAGATCGTGCCACGGGTAGCAAGCTGCGGCTCGCTGTAGTAATAACTGGCTTGCGCGGGCCGCGCGCCCTTGCGCGAGTAGCCGTTCTGGCCCTGCAACAGCACTGGCTGCGTGGGTACCAGGCTCAGCTGCAGGTTGAATTCGCGCGCCGCCAGGCTGACCCGGTAGCTGCCATCGTTTTGCCGCTGCATGCGCCAGTCGTCCAGTTTCACATCCGTGTCGCCGACCTTGGCGTAGGCCAGGCCGAAACCCTCGCGCGCGCTTTTTTCATCGTGCAGTAGCTTGCCCAGCTTCGGGTCGGACAGGGCAGCATGGCCGATGATCAGCTGCTTGGGCGCAAACGCGCTGGGGTTATCCGCATCGGTGGCCGTGGCGCTGCGAAAGAAGGTTACCTGGTAGCCCAGTTTTTCGCCACCGCTGGTGCTTACCCATCCCGTGGCATACCACCATTCCGTCTTGTAGGCGGGGTGGGCGCCAAAGTCGTGCGGCAGGCGCAACGCCTGGCCGGGCGGCAGGGGAGTGACGGGGGCGAAGGCGGGCGGCGCAGCCAGGGCCGCCGCGCTGCAGAACGTGAGTAATAGAGTCAAGCGAGTCAAGCAGCGCATTACCAGTCCTCCCTGACGGCGCGGATGGGCCCTGCGGACAGCGCCTGGCGTCCCGCGATCAGGGCCGTGGCGGCAGCTGCCGTCAGCAGCGCGCCAGCCACGGTGGCGATCAAGGGCCAGGGCAGGTGCAGTTGCATTGTCCAATGGAAAGATTGCGGATTAACAATAAACACCAGCACAAAGCTGATCAGCAGGCCCAGGAGGAAACCGGTGGCGATGCCCAGCGCCGTCAATGCGCCGCCTTCCAGCGCAAGGATGGCGAGAATCTGCCCGCGCGTCACGCCTACGTGGCGCAGCATGCCGAATTCGCGCGCGCGCGCCAGGGTCTGCGCGGAGAACGTGGCGGCCACGCCGAACAGGCCGATGACGATGGCGATGGCTTCCAATAAATACGTGACGGCGAAGCTGCGGTCGAAAATCTGCAGGCTCAGGGCGCGGATGGCCGAAGGACTCGACACTTCCAGGCTGGCGCCAAACGGCAGCGCTTTCAGGCGCTGCTGCAACTGCTCGCCTGTGGCATCCTGGCCCAGCCACAGGGCCGCATCGCTGACATCCATGTCGCCGCTCAGGGCGCGGTAGTCGGCCAGCGGCATCTGGATGGAGCCGGAAGAGCGGGCGTAGTCGCGCCAGATGCCGGCCACAAAAAAGCCATGCAGGCCGCCCGCCAGCGGCAGCTTGATCTGCTGGCCCGGTTTGATGTTGTACAAGTCGGCCGCCGCCTCGGACAGCCACACCGGCTTGGCACCTGGTGGCACGGGCAGGGAGTCGCCCACCAGCACCATGCTTTTTCCCGGATCGGCGAGCACAATGGGGCGCGCCAGCAGCGCGACGTTGGGGCGGTCCGGTGACAGCGACAGACTGCGCACGCGCTGGAAATCGACCTTGGCCACGCCGGGCAGGGCGGCGATGGTGGCTTGTTCGCGCGGGTTCAGGCCCCCAGTTCCCCCGCTGGCGGCCGTGCGCGCATACAGGTCGGCCGGCAGGATTTGCAGCAGCCAGTCATCGACGGAGACGCGGAAACTCGACACCATGATGGCCATCGCCACCATCAGGCTAAAGCTGGACAGCACGCCGCCCAAGGCGATGCCGGCCTGGCCAGAAGCATTCGCCAGGCGCGCCAAGGTCAGGCTGCGGACGGGGGCGTGTGCGCTGGTGTCGGTGCGCAGCCAGGCGCGTTGCAGTGCGCGAAAGACCACGGCCGCCAGTTGCGGCATCAGGGCGATGGCGCCGATCAGCAACAGCGCGATGGACAGGTAGCCGAACAGCGGCAGCTCGAACACGGGCGGCAAGAATGTCAGGGCGCCGGCCAGCAGCAAACAGGCCAGTGCGGGCCAGGTCTTGGCCAGGCGCGTCGTCACTACTTCTTCGCTGCCCGATTTCAGGGCGATGGCGGGGGCGGCGCGGGCCGCTTCCAGCGCGGGCGCGGCGCAGCCCAGCAAGGCCACACCCAGGCCCAGGACAAAGTAGACAAAGGCGGCGACGGGCGTGAATTGCACCTGCGGCTGCACGCCCGCGAAATAGCCTGCGCCCAGGTCGCCGCCAAAGAAGCGCAGGGCGGCATAGGCCAGGCCAAAGCCACCGGCGATGCCCAGTGCGGCGCCGGCCACGCCCAGGCTGGCGCCTTCGAGCAGCACCTGGCGCAGCAATTGTCCCCGTTCCATGCCCAGCACGCGCAGCAGCGCAAACTGGCTGCGGCGGCGGATGACGGACAGCGCCTGCGTGGAAAACACCAGGAACGCTCCCGTAAACAGGGCGACCAGCGCCAGTACCGTCAGGTTGACCCGGTAAGCGCGGCTGAGGTTATTGTTGCGGCTATTCTGGTTCTCGTCGTTGGGCTGGCCGACGTGGAAACGTCCCGGATACTGCGCTTCGAGCGCGCGCGCCAGGTCCGCCTGGAAGGCGTCGCGGTTGACGCCCTGGCGCAGTTTCACATCGATGCGCGACAGTTTGCCAGATTTTTGGAAGCGCCACTGCGCTGCGCCTATATCCATCACGGCGATGCGCTGGCCGGCGCGCGCCCGTTGCAGCGAACCGGCCACGCGCAGCGCGACGCTGCCCGTGCCCGATTGCAGGGCAATCGTGTCGCCCTGCGCCACACCCAGCCAGCGCAAGGCGGCCGGAGACAAGAAGATGGCATCGTCGGCCAGGGTGTCGAATGGCTGGCCATCGGCGGGCGCGCCGATCAGGTCAGGGGAAATGAAGCCCGCACGGAAGACGTCGAGCGCCAGTATGTGCAGCGGGCCACCGTCCTTGCCGGTGTTCCCTGCCTTGTTGTTGCTGACCCTAGCCTGCAATTCCAGCACGGGCGAGGCCACGGCCACGCCGTCGCGCTGCGCCAGCTGCGGGTAGACGGACTCGTCGAACAGCGCTTCGCGCCCGGCCACCTGCACGTCGGCCTGGCCGGACAGGCTTTTGACGGCGGTGGAAAATTCATTGAATGCGGCCGCGTTGATCAGGTGAATGGCAAAGCCCAGCGCCACGCCGATGGCAATGGCCAGGATGGCGACGATGGCGCGCACGGGATGCGCGCGCCATTCACCCAGCAGCAGCCAGCGCGACAGCAAACGCTGCGTTGCGGGTTTTCCCTCCTGCGCACTCAATGCAGGCATTCGACGGCCAGGCGTTCGCCGGCGCGGCGCGCCTTCAGTTGCGCCGCATCGCGGGTTTTGTCACCGGCGCCGACGGCGTCCTGCGCCGCCCATTTCTGATCCAGGCGCAGCTTGGCGCAGTGCTTGTCGCGGGCCTCGACCTGTTTGGCGGCCCGCTCGCGCGCTTGGTCTTCCCGCTGTTCGCGCTTCTTGCGCGCCGCTTCCAGCTGGCTGGCCACGCGGTCCTGGCGCGTGGCGGCGCCCTTGTCGACGACAGGAGCAGCTGATGGCACTTCGAGAATCTGCAACTGGCCGCCCGTGCACGGCGCCTCGCTGTAGCTGGTCTGGCCATCCTGCACGCATTTGTAGACGCCCTGCGCGCCGGCATGGCCGGCCAGGCTGGCGCAGACGGCGAGCACGAACAGGGCTGCTTTCACAGGATTTTCCCCGGATTCATGATGTTTTGCGGGTCCAGCGCCTGTTTCACGGCACGCATCAGCTGCAGCTCCAGCGGCGACTTGTAGTACGCCAAATCCGCTTTTTTCAGGGCGCCGATGCCGTGTTCGGCCGAAATCGAGCCGCCAAAGCCGTGTACCTGGTCGTGCACGATGTGGTTGATGGCATCCTGGTTGGCAAGGAAGTCACGATCAGTCATGCCGGGCGGCGGCGCCACGTTGTAATGCAGGTTGCCGTCGCCCAGGTGGCCGAAGCAGACCAGCTGGCAGCCGGGGAAGGCCGCTTCCAGGGCGGCATCCGTGACACTGATGAAATCGGCGATGCAGGAAATGGGCAGCGAAATATCGTGCTTGATGTTCTTGCCCGCCTGCGCCTGCGCCAGCGGAATGTGTTCGCGCAGCTGCCACAGGCCTTCGGACTGCGCCACCGAGCTGGCGACGACGGCGTCTTCGATCAACTCGTCTTCCAGGGCTGCGCTTATGCTCGTTTCCAGCAATTCGACGGCATGCGCCTCGGACTGGCTGCTGGATAGTTCGAGCAGCACATATTGTGCATGCGGCGAGCCAAATGGGCGCGGCAGCTGGGGGAACTGCTCGGCCACCAGTTGCAGACAGTATTGCGACATCAGCTCAAAGCCCGTCAGGCTGGCGCCGCAATGGTCCTGCATCAAACTTAACAGGCGCAGCGCGTGGGCGGGCGAGGGCATGGCGGCCAGCGCCGTGATGCAAGCTTTCGGCTGCGGATACAGCTTCATGACGGCGCCCGTGATCACGCCCAGCGTACCCTCGGCGCCGATATACAGGTCGCGCAAATCGTAGCCGGTATTGTCCTTGCGCAAGCCGCGCAAGCCACTCCAGATTTCTCCCTGCGGTGTGACCACTTCCAGGCCCAGGCACAGCTCGCGCGTATTGCCGTAACGCAGCACGGCCGTGCCGCCCGCGTTGGTGGCCAAATTCCCCCCGATGGTGCAGCTGCCTTCGGCCGCCAGCGACAGGGGAAACAAACAACCGGCAGCCACAGCCGCTTCCTGGATGGTTTGCAAAATGCAGCCCGCGTCGACCGTGATGGTGCGGTTGACGGGGTCGAGCGCGCGGATGCTGTTCAGGCGTGCCAGCGACAGCACGATGGCCGTGCCGGCGGCGTCTGGAATACTACCCAGCACCAGGCCCGTATTGCCGCCCTGCGGCACCACGGGAATGTGCCATTGCGCGCAGGCGCGCAGGATGGCTGCCACTTGTTCCACCGTGGCAGGGCGCAGCACGGCCAGCGCCTTGCCCGTAAAACGGTCGCGCCAGTCGGTGAGGAAGGGCGCCGTGTCGGCGTCCAGTGTGAGTACGTAGGCGTCGCCCAGCAAGTCGCGGCAGGCGGCGAGGAAATCGGTTTGCGTCTGGGTCAATGCGGTCATTTCGTGGGATTCACTTTCTCGAGCAGTTCCTTGGCCAGCCGCTTGGCAGCCTTTTTATACGGGCGCAGATATAGCACGGCGCAGACAAAATAGATGCAGACGATGGCCGCTTCGCCCCAGGCCATCCACGCAGAGACGCGATTCGTGTCGCTGTAGCCGCGCACCACGCCCTCTGTAAAGTACAGCAGGATCACCATCGACGACCATTGCAAGGTGTAGACGTCGCGCTTGATGACGCCGTACAGGGGAATGAGCAGGGGCACGGCCTTCAAGACGATCCAGGAGCCGCCTGGTTGCAGCGGTGCGGCGATGGTTTCCCACAGCACGCACCAGACGATCAGGGTGACCAGGCTGGCGATGGCGCCCCAGTGAAAATACTTGTGCAGCGCGCCGTGCATCATGCGCCCGCCAGTTTCACGGCGTTGTCCGCCAGGCGCCGGCCCAGCGCGATGGCCAGGCGTTTTTCATCCTCGCTGAGCGCCTTGTCGCCATCGATGCCCGACCAGTGCGTGGCGCCATACGGCGAGCCGCCCGTGGCGGTGGTCATCAGCTCGGGATGGGTGTAGGGCAAGCCCATGACCAGCATGCCATGGTGGAAGAGGGGGATCATCATCGACAGCAGGGTCGATTCCTGGCCGCCGTGCAGGCTGCCCGTGGAGGTAAACACGCAGGCGGGCTTGCCCGACAGGCTGCCGGCCAGCCAGTCGCTGGCAGTGCCATCCCAGAAATATTTCATGGCGGCGGCCATGTTGCCGAAGCGCGTGGGCGAACCGAGGGCCAGGCCCGCGCATTCCTGCAAATCGTCGAGTTCCACGTAGGGCGCGCCATCGAGTGGCACTTCCGGCGCCGTCGCCTCGGCCACGGTGGACACGGCGGGCACGGTACGCAGTCGCGCATCGCAGCCAGGCACGCTTTCCACCCCTTGGGCAATCAGTTCGGCCAATTGGCGCGTGGCACCATGGCGTGAATAGAACAGTACAAGAATAATCAGATTGGTTGGCTTCATCATTGGTATTATAGGGCGCTTTATAGCCTGATACGACTGCTGTCATGGCGCCGATCTGATTTCCCACATGTTTTCAAAATATATACTTCCGTTCTTGCACTCCCTGTGGCGCGCCCTGGGCATCTGGCTCGATGCCGTGCGCGGCCTGACCTGGTCCGAAGCGCGCGACCTGCTGCAGTTTGCGCGCCGCCGCGTGCGCGAGGAAAGCCTGCCGCAAGTGGCGGGCAGCCTGACGTTTGCCACCGTATTTGCGCTGGTGCCACTGTTGACCCTGGCGCTGGCGATCTTCACCACCTTTCCCTTATTTAATACTTTCCGCCACGCACTGGAAGATTATTTCGTGCAAAGCGTGATGCCCAAGGGCATTTCGAACACCATCCTTGGCTACCTGACGACGTTTTCCTCGAAAGCCACGCGGCTGTCGGCCATCGGCGCGGGCACCCTGATTTTCACCTCGGTGGCGATGATGGGCCTGATCGAACGCGTCTTCAACCGCATCTGGCGCGTGCGCCAGCAACGCCGCTGGTCCAGGCGCCTGCTAGTGTACTGGGCCATCGTCACCCTGGGGCCGCTGCTGGTGGGCGTGTCGCTGACGGTCACCTCGCGCGTCTTCATCGCCACCAGCGGCGTGGTGGGCGCGGTGCCCTTCCTGGGCACTGTGTTTTATACGCTGGTGTCGATTGGCTTGACGATGCTGGCGTTTACCTTGCTGTACATCGCCGTGCCGAACCGCGACGTGGAGTGGCGCGACGCGGCCTGGGGCGGCTTGCTGGCCGCGCTGGCGTTCGAGCTTGCCAAGCGTGGCTTCGGTGAATTCATCCAGGAATTTCCCACCTATTCGCGCATCTACGGCGCCCTGGCCGCTTTGCCGCTGTTTCTCGTGTGGATCTACCTGAGCTGGATGATCACCCTGGTGGGCGCCTTGCTGGTGGCCGCCTTGCCGGTGGTGAAATATGAGCGCTGGTGGTACGAGGCGGCGCCCGGCAGCGAATTTGTCGACGCGGTGGCTATTTTGAAAGTGCTGCACCAGGCTTGTCACGGCGCCGATACCGCCCTGGTGGGCGCGGCCGAGATCCGCCGCAGCACGCGCCTGGGCTTCGAAGAGATGGAAAACCTGCTCGACAAGATGGTGCAGCAGGGCTGGGTGGGACGGGTCAACGTGGAAGGCGCCGTGCGGGTGCAGTGGGGCAAGCGCGTGCCCGACAGCTCGGACCACTGGGTCTTGCTGGGCAACGTCAACCGCATCACCCTGGCCGACGTCTACCGCCTGTTCGTCTTCGGCGGCATGCGCGTGAACTCCGGCTACCCGGCCGGTTCCACCAATGCGCGCGACATCAAGGCCGGCATCGATGCGGCCGCGCTGGCCGCGCAGGTGGAAAACGCCGTGGAAGAGGGGCTGGGCATGAGCCTGGCCCAGCATTTTGGCGAGGCAAGGTCGGCTGGGGCAATGGCGCTTACAGCAGCACTGGGCGCAAGGCCGCCTGCAGCGCCAACGTACTGAATGCCGCTGCATCGTCGGCGCGCACCACGCCCAGATAGTACGTGTCTTCGCCAGCGTGCATATTGATCAGGCGCAGTCGATGCGGCGCCAGATGGCGCGCGATGGCGGCCAGGCCTTCTGCCATGGCGTCGCCGTCTTCCTGGTCTGCCCAACGGAAATCGCGCAGCGCGGGCAGGGCGAGATGCTGGCCGATGCGCGGCACTTCATCGACCGATTTCCAGTCCAGCGTGGTGCCGTGGCCCAGCACGTGGGCGGCCGTTGACCAGAGCAGGAAAAAACATGCCGCCGCCGGCGTATCGCCTTCATATTCTTCCTGCGGGTCGTCTTCCGCCAGTTCCTCCAGCGTGATCTCCACGCAGCGCTGCGCCAGTGCAGCATCGCCTTGCAGCAGCAGGGCGGCCATGGCGCGCAATTGTTCGCGGTCGGCCTGCCCGAGAATCTGCGCGGGCGAGTAGCTGCGGCGCGGCGCCGCTGTTTTCCTGTTCAAGCCCATGGCTTCGCTCAGCTGGGCCGAAATATCCGCCTTGAAGTTGTCCAGCGTATCGAGCTGCTCTTGCAGCTGGCCCGTGAAATCCATGCGCCACGCCATGCCATCCTTGACTACATAGAGATAGTCGCTTTGCACGGCCACGCCGCGCAAATGGTGGGCGGGCGGGTATTGCGGGACAAAGGCCTGCTTGCCGCCCGGGGTCAGCATGCAGGCCAGCCCTTGCGCATCGATGGCGAAAATCAGGTTCTTGCGCAGCCTGGGCGGCGACGAGGTGGTGGCGCTATCGATGGCTTCGTACTGGCACGGCGCCAGCAGCTCGCCTGTGGCATTGGCCAGGCCGAACAGGTAGCGCCCGTCGATGCGCTGGCTGACGATGGCGATGTTCTTTTGTGTGCCGAAATCCTGCACGGAGCTGTATGCGGGCGCCAGCACCACCTTGCCCGTGGCATCGAGCACGCCGTGCACATTGCGCTCATCAATATCGTTCGTCTGGCGTTCGATATCGATATAGCCGTCGTCGCGCGGGAAGATGTTGCCCACGCCGTCAAAAAGCAGCGCGCCGTCGGGCAGGCGCAGCAATCGGCTGGCATCGTCCGGCAGCACCTGCTGCAGCAAATGGGGGCTGATGACGTACAGGGCGCCGGGTACGGGCGCCAGCACGACCGTGCCATTCAAATCGAGCACGCCGTGCGCATCGGGGCTGTCGGCCGTGGCAAACGTGATCCAGCCATCGTCCGCGTGGCGGCAGCCCAGGTCGGCAGCGCGCAGCGACAGCGGCACGATCCAGCGGCCGTATGGCGTGACGAGGCCCTGCGCGGCAGGATTGTCGGCGGTGCTCACGGCGTAGCACTGGATGTCTTCCAGCCATTGCTGCACTTCCAGCCCCTGCAGGAAGGGCAGCGTATCCGCGTCGAGTTCCTCGATATCGGCCAGCTGTGCGCTGGCAGTGGCTGACCAGTAGCCGCTGGCGGGCGAGGTGGCCGTGCCGGCGGCCAGCAAGGGCGCCAGCAGCTCCCGCTCGCTGCGCAGCAGGGCCGCGTGCAGCGCTTGCGCCTCGTCGCGGATGGTTTGCAGTGCTGCCGCATAGCCGGGCGTGCCAATATCGTGCTCGATCAGTTGCACGCAATCGAGTACCAGCCATGGCTGGCAGCCGGCCAGCAGGGCGCTGATGGCGCCGCGCGCGACGATGGCGGCCGCGTCGCGCGGCTGCTCCATCAGCGCGCACAGGGCTTGCCAGCTTGCCTGCGCCTGCGCCATCGGCGCGGCCAGCACGCAGTCGGTTTCCTCGCCAGCGCCGTAGAGTGGCCAGGCGATGGCTTGCGTGCCGGCGCCGATCAACAGCTGGAACAACAGCGGCGTGCTGTGCCGCCATTCGGCCAGTCCCGTGACGGTATCGGCGTCGAAATCGGGGTTGCCGGGCAGGCTGGCGGTGCTGAACAGGGCAGAGGTAAGGATCATCGCGATGCGTTTGAATCTATGCGTTTAAATAAATGGTTATGCCCGGGCGGCGAAGGAAATCAGGGTGTCCAGCACGGCGTCCGGCTGTTCGGCCATCAATTCATGCCCGCTATCGACCTGCACTACCTGGCCATGCGCGATGGTCGATGTCAGCAGCTTGGTCGATTTGAGCGGCGTCATCATGTCGCGCGCGCCGAAAATGAATAAAGTGGGGCAGTGTACCGAAGCGGCGGCGATTTCGCCGTTCGCGTACGCATTGCAGGCGTAAAAATCCGTATAAAACACGTGTTGAGGGTTGATGGCGGCGATGCGCTGCTTGAGGCGCCGCGCGCCGCCCATGGCATAAAAACCGGGGCCGGGGAAAGACGGCTTTTGCGCGAACGAGGAATGCGACCAGATATTGACCATGTCGATGGCCGCCTGCTCGTCCTGCAGCGACGTTTGCAGCAGCGCGGGCGAGACTTTCATCGGGTAGGTGGAGCCGAGCATGACCAGGTGGCTGACCCGCTCCGGCGCCTGGAATGCTGCTTCCAGCGCGATCAAGGAGCCCATGCTGTGGCCGATCAGCATGGCCTTGGCCGCGCCGGCCGCATCGAGCACGGCCAGGAGCCACTGCGCCAGTTCCTCCACGCTGTCTTTCGCTGCGCCGCCGCTGCGGCCGTGGCCAGGCAAGTCGACGGCCAGCACGTTCCAGCCGTGATGGGCGAAATAGCGCGTCTGCAGCGCCCACACGGAATGGTCGTTCTGCGCGCCGTGGATGAAGACGGCCGTGGGCTGACCGGGGTTGTATGGTTTGCCGCCCGTGTAGCAGTAGGCGCTGGTGTTTTCGATGGTCAATTGCATCTCAGGCGCCTTTCTGCGACAGTTTCAGGCCACGGGCCAGGTCGTCGATCAAATCATCCGCGTCTTCGAGTCCCACCGACAAGCGCATGGTGCCCTGCGTGATGCCGGCCTGTTCCAGCTGTTCGTTGGGGACCCGGAAATGCGTGGTGGAGGCGGGGTGGATGACGAGCGACTTGGCGTCGCCCACGTTGGCCAGGTGCGAGAAAATTGTCAGGCTGTCGACAAAGCGCTGGCCCGCCGCGCGGTCGCCGCGCAGGTTGAAGGTGAACACGGCGCCCGCACCCTTCGGCAGCAGGGTCTTGGCCAGCGCGTAATCGGGGTGCGACGGCAGTTCGGGGTAGGACACGGATGCCACGGCTGGATGGTCCAGCAGGAAGTCGATCACCTTGCGCGTGTTGGCCACGTGGCGGTCCATGCGCAGGCCCAGCGTTTCGATGCCTTGCAAGATGGCGAAGGCGTTGTGCGGGCTCATGACGGCGCCGAAATCGCGCAAGCCTTCGCGCCGCGCGCGCAGGGCGAACGGCGCCACCGTCGATTCCTCGGCAAAGACCATGCCGTGGAAGCCGTCATAGGGCTCGCACAATTCGGTAAAGCGGCCCGTCTTGTCGTAGGCCGCCTGCCAGTCGAAGGTGCCGCCATCGACCAGCAAGCCGCCGATGGCCGTACCGTGGCCGCACAGGAACTTGGTGGCCGAGTGCAATACCAGGTCGGCGCCATGCTCGAAGGGGCGCAGCAGGTACGGCGTGGTGAAGGTGGAGTCCACCATCAGCGGCAGCTGGTGTTCGTGCGCGATGGCGGCGATGGTCGGGATGTCGAGCACGTCGAGGCCGGGATTGCCCAGGGTTTCGGCAAACAATACGCGGGTTTCGGGGCGGATGGCGGCGCGCCAGGCGTCCGGGTCGCGCGGGTCGACAAAGGTGGTGGCGATGCCGAAGCGTTTCAGGGTGTAGGCCAGCAGGTTGTGCGAGCCGCCATACAGGGCGCGCGAGGCAACAATGTGCGAGCCGGCGCCGGCGATGGTGGACACGCCCAGGTGCATGGCGGCCTGCCCGCTGGCCGTGGCGATGCCGGCCACGCCGCCTTCGAGCGCGGCGATGCGCTCTTCGAGCACGGCGTTGGTGGGATTCGAGATGCGTGTATACACATGGCCGGCGCGCTCCATGTTGAATAGCGAGGCCGCATGCTCCGAGCTTTTGAAGGCAAATGCGGACGTGAAGTGGATGGGCGTGGCGCGCGCGCCCGTGGCCGGATCGGGCGCGGCGCCCGCGTGCAGGGATAAGGTGTCAAAACCGGGGTATTTCGGGCCGCTCATGGTGTCTCCGCCAATTATTATAGTGGCCAGATCGTAACCCGATTCAGGACTGAACAAAAGGGCAGCCGTGCGGGCCGCGCCTTGACAGGGGCTTGAAAATAAGTCATGGACGGGCAGCCCAGGTGGTACGATGCGCTGTCAGCGATCTTCTCGGCTCCACGGCATATCAGAAATCCTGGGCTTTTGACTGCGACGCGCGCCTGCGCGTACAGATGCACGTCCACCAGGAAAAATCGTATGCCCGCACTATCGTTCGACGGCGCCCTTGCCGTGCCCGGACTGTCTGTCGCCGACGGCCTGTGCCAGGCAGGCTGGCTCATGCAAGACCATTTTCTCCCCTCCGACCTCACTGCACAGCTGGCAGCCGAATGCGTGCAATCCATGCTCAGCGGCAACATGAAGGGCGCCGGCGTGGGTAGCGGCCATGCACCGCTGCTGCAGCCGGAAATTCGCGGCGACAACATCGAGTGGCTGGAAGCGGGGCGTTCAAACGCCTGCGACCGCTACCTGGAACACATGGAAGCGCTGCGCCAAACCTTGAACCGCGAACTGTTCCTGGGGCTGGACGAGTACGAAAGCCATTTCGCCCTGTATGCGCCGGGTGCCTTTTACCGTGCCCATCTGGACCGTTTTCGTGACGACGACAAGCGCACCGTCTCCGTCGTGCTCTACCTGAATGACGACTGGCTGCCCGGGCACGGCGGCGCGCTGCGCCTGCACCCACAAGACGTGCCCGTGGTGGACATCGCGCCGCAAGCGGGGCGCATGGCCATGTTCCTGTCGGGCGAGATGCTGCACGAGGTGCTGCCGACGGCGCGCCAGCGCTTGTCGATCGCCGGCTGGTTCCGCCGCCGCGCCTAGGAATGGCGTCAGCAACCGCCTCAATTTGATTGCGCGCAAGGCTGGATTTTTCCGCAGGCATAGGCTACAGTCGCAGTAAGGGCTTAGAATAACTAAAATACCAATCACGCGGACAGGACGGCCAATATGAAAGTATCTGAAATTCTCCAAGTCAAGGGCAATATCCTCTACACGGTCAAGCCTGACCAGCCCTTGCTTGACGCGGCCAATACCATGGCTGAAAAAGACATCGGTTCGCTGGTGGTCATGGAGTTTGGCGACCTGGTCGGCATGCTGACTTTCCGCGAAGTGCTCAATGCGCTGCATGAAAACGCGGGCCAGATCGGTGGCGGCACCGTGCGCAAGCATATGGATGACCACCCGATTACCGTCACGCCGGATACCGAGGTCAACGAGGTGCGCCGCATCATGCTGGAAAAGCACGCGCGCTACCTGCCCGTCATGAACGCCAAGACCTTGCTGGGCGTCATCTCCTTCTACGACGTGGCGCGCGCCGTACTGGAAGCGCAAAGCTTTGAAAACCAGATGCTCAAGGCGTACATTCGCGACTGGCCAGCCGAAACGACTGATTAAAAAGCAATCATTTAATAAGAATAACGCCGGCAGATGCCGGCGTTATGCATTCCAGGGGCAAGTGGCGCCGCTCAGGCTGCGCCGGCAAGCGCCTCATTGTTCAGCCAGGTACCCAGCGCCGTAGCCGTCATGGGACGGGCGAACAAAAAACCTTGCGCCATCGGGCAGCCCAGCGCTTGCAGGATCTGCGCCTGCCGCTCGTCTTCCACGCCTTCGGCGATGACGGCCAGGCCCAGGTTGCGGCCCAGCTGGATGACCATTTCGGCGATGCTGCTGCCGCGTGCGGACCCGGTGATTTCCGTGACGAATGCGCGGTCGATCTTCAATCGGTCCACTTGCAGGCGCTGCAGGTAGGACAGTGAGGAAAAGCCCGTGCCGAAGTCGTCGATGGCGATGCTCACGCCCGTTTGCTTGATCTGCCACAACATCTTGATCAGCATGTCCGGCTCTTCCATGGCCATCGATTCCGTGATTTCCAGCTCAATGAACTCGGGCGGCGCCTGCGTCTCTTCCAGCGCCGCGCGCAGCATTTCCAAAAATAGCGGGTGGCGGAACTGCACTTGCGACACATTGACGGACATCACGAAATTGCGGTGGCCCTGTTCACGCAGCAGCACCAGTTCGCGGCAGGCCGTGCGCAGCACCCATTCGCCGAGTTCGATGATGATGCCGGAATATTCGGCAATCGGGATGAAACGGTCGGGCGAGATGAATTTTCCATCGGGCGTCTGCCAGCGCAGCAGTGCTTCGGCACCCACGGGGCGGCGCGTGCAGAGGTCGATTTGCGGTTGATATACGACAAACAACTGTCTCTGGCTGAACGCCGTGCGCAGCGCATGCATCATGCGTACCCGCTCGCGGATTTCGATGCCCATGCTGCGCGAAAAGTAGAAGTGGCCGGCCCGCTGCTGGCTTTTCGCCCGTTTCAGCGCGATATCGGCGTCTTTCAGTGCATCGGCGCCCGTACCCGTGTGCTCGCCCAGGCGCACCAGGCCCAGGGTGGCGGACAGCTGCACGTCCTGGCCATCGATGCAGAACGGCGCCTGGAACAGGGCCAGGATCTGGCCCGGATTGACTTGCGATGAATCGCCCAGCACGCAAAAGATGTCGCCCCCCAGGCGTGCCACGGTCAGTTGCGAACCCAGCTGCGTTTGCAGCCGGCCCGCCACCGCCACCAGCAGCAGGTCGCCGAACTGGTGGCCAAGTGCGTCGTTGGTTTCGGCAAAGTGGTCGAGGTCGACCAGCGACAGCGTGGCGTCGTCGCGCGCGGGGCCGGCCAAGGTGGCGTCGAGGATTTCCACCAGGCGCGTGCGGTTGGGCAGTTTCGATAATTGATCGTAGAAGGCGGCATTATGCAGGTGTGACACCAGCTCGACGTTGTCGAGCCCCACGGCGACGTTGCTGCAAAACACTTCCAGCAAGCTTTCTTCGATGGCGGAAAGGGGACGCGGCAGCAGCAGATAGGCGGCCGCGTCGCCGCTAGCCTTGCCGGCAAAATACAGGGTGGCGTAATCGTGCGTATACACATTGCGCCGCTGCGCCAGGGTATGCTCGATGGCGGCCATCACGCGCGGGTTTTGCCTGCCGCACAGGGCACTGTGCGGCAAGCAGGAAAAGCTGCCCGTGCAGGCCGAGACGAGCAGTTCCTTGCCCCCACTGCCCTGCATGTCCTGCACGCACAGCACGCCATCGGCGCGGATGCCCAGCAGCTCGGCGATCTGCGCCAGCACGCCGGCCGAGAAATTGTGTACGCCGTGCAGCGCCATCAGCTGCGTGCTGGCGTGGACGATCTGGCCCAGGCCGCGCAAGCTGCTGCTGATCGAGCGTATCTGTTCGTACGAACGGATGGCCGCCGTCACGGTGGTGAATAGCTTGATGCGCGTCAATTCCGACTTGGTCTTGTAGTCGTTGATGTCGAAATCGCGGATGGCGTCGATTTCCGGCGCATAGCCGGGCTGGCCCGTGCGCAGGATGATGCGCACATCCGTCATTTTCAGTGTTTCACGGATGTAGCGCACCAGGTGCAGGCCCGCGTCGTCCTGTTCCATGACCACGTCGAGCAGGATGACGGCGATATCGCTTTCATGCTTGAGCAGCTCGCGTGCCTGGCCGGCCGAATAGGCGTGCACGAACTCCAGCGGACGGTGCTGTATTTCCAGGTTGCCCAGCGCGAAAGTGGTGGTGGAGTGGACGTCTTCATCGTCGTCGATGATCATTACCCGCCAGACGCTGCGTGCGATGGCCAGCGCTGGCGCTGGTTGTTCATCGAGGAATACCAGGTCGTCGTGATCGTCCTTGTTGGCGTCAAGGGGGATGATCGGTGCGGGCATGTATAGCTTCTCCAAGATGACTCAGTACGGAATGCTGGCACAGCGAAAAACAGCACTCACATATTCGCAAGGCTTGCGTATTTTCGGGTGATTGTTCGTCCAAGTATATAGCTATTCAATAAGCAAAATGTTTTTTAAGCCTATTCCGTAGAGCAATATTTCTTGTTTTGTATGATTGCAACTCTTGTTTGGTATTTTTAACACGAAAAAAACGCGGGATTTTAAAAATGGCGATAGTCGTTGAGAAGGAATCGGCTGCAGGGTCGCCGTGGGATGACGCCGTGAGGTAACGCCGCGGGGTAAATAACGCGCCTGGCCGTGGCATTAGCGGCATGGCATGCCCCGCAGGCTGGTAGAATTGTGTTTTCCAGTCCTTCACACTTCCTACTATGTCCGGCAATTCTTTTGGCAAGCTGTTTACTGTTACCACTTTCGGCGAATCGCATGGCCCGGCCATCGGTTGCGTGATCGACGGCTGTCCGCCGGGCCTGGTTCTGTCGGAAGCCGATATCCAGCCTGAGCTGGACCGCCGCAAACCGGGCACGTCGCGTCACGTGACGCAGCGCCAGGAATCGGATACGGTGGAAATCCTTTCCGGCGTATACCAGGGCCTGACGACGGGCACGCCGATTGCGTTGCTGATCCGTAATGAAGACCAGCGCAGCAAGGACTACGGCAATATCGCCGAAAGCTTCCGCCCCGGCCACGCCGACTACACTTACTGGCACAAATACGGCGTGCGCGACCCGCGCGGCGGCGGCCGCTCCTCGGCACGCCTGACGGCGCCCGTGGTGGGCGCGGCGGCGATCGCCAAGAAATGGCTGCTGCAGCAGTACGGCACCACCTTCAAGGGCTGCATGAGCCAGCTGGGTGATATTGCCGTGCCGTTCCAGTCCTGGGATCACGTGCATGGCAACCCGTTCTTTGCCGCCAGCGATGACGCGGACCTGATCGCGCGCATGGAAGCGGCCATGGACCAATTGCGCCGCGACGGCGACTCGATCGGCGCGCGCATCGACGTGATCGCGCAAAACGTGCCCGTCGGCCTGGGCCAGCCCATCTACGACAAGCTCGACGCCGACATCGCCTACGCCATGATGGGCATCAATGCCGTCAAGGGCGTGGAAATCGGCGCGGGCTTCGATTCGGTGGCGCAAAAAGGTTCGGAACATGGCGACGAACTGACGCCGGAAGGTTTTATCGGCAATAACGCCGGTGGCGTGCTGGGCGGCATTTCGACGGGGCAGGACATCAGTGTCTCGATCGCCATCAAGCCTACGTCGTCGATCCGCACACCGCGCCGCTCGATCGACAAGGAAGGCAACCCTGTCATGGTGGAAACGTTCGGCCGCCACGACCCGTGCGTGGGCATCCGCGCCACGCCGATCGCCGAAGCCATGCTGGCGCTGGTCTTGATCGACCACGCCCTGATGCACCGCGCGCAATGCGGCGATGTGTCGGTGGCTACGCCGAAGTTGAGGTAATTGTTGAATCTGGTCGTGTAACAACGGCGCTTGCGACACCTGACAAAACCGTAGCGAGCGGAAGGGAGATGTGGCCGAGAAGCGCAACTGTACTTTACGTACAGTGAGCATCGCAAGCCGCATATCGCGACGCGCAGTAGGTTTGGTCAGGTGTTTTCATGCAACCTTGTTTGCCACCAGTTCCACTTGGTGGCGCATCTCCACCGACTGCACCAATAACGCCCGAATATCGTTGATCAGGTTGAATTCCGTCTGGTTCAGCTGGATCGGCGGGAAGCTGTCGTCCCAGTCGCCATACAGGAAACCGGTCGGGTGGCCGTTGGCCGACAGGGGCAGCACGACAAAGCTGCGCGCTTCCGACAAGGTGGATTTCCACCATTGCGGCAGCTTGGCGGCAAATTTCGGATCGCGCGCATTGTCGATGAAGATCACGCGGTCGCTATTGAGGGCCGCATGGAATACGTTCGGCTCATACGTGTCGCCGAACACCATCAAGTCCTGTAGCTTGGCCATGCCTTCGCCCATGCTGATGCGGGCCGAATACAGGTGCTCCTTGTGGTTGCGCACGAAGGCAACCGAGCGCGAAAAATCGAAGCCCTGATGCAGCGTCTCGAGCGCCATCGAGACCATCTGTCCGGGACTGGCGCTGCCGATGGCGCCGCGCAGGTCGGCCAGGCCGCTGATCAGCACGCCGTTGCCCTCGGCGCGCAGACGCGTAGACGCCAACTGGCGTGCGCGCCGTTCGGCTGGTTTCGACAGCGGCGCGATCGACAGGTCGGCCGCCGCCATCATCTTCGCCTTGTCCACCGCCATGTTCAAGTCATTCGCCGCGATACCGAGAGTGCCCGCATAGCTGTCGATCAGCGCGTGCACCTGCGCCGCTCCGGCCACATCGTCATGCCACAGCGAGTCGGCGCAGCGCGCCGCCATCGTCGACAGTCCTGCCATCCAGTCGGCGCCGCTGGCGGGCGCGTTGTCGGGCGACGGCTCCATCGGACGCATGCCGTTGATCAAGTGCTGCGGCAAGCCCCAGTGGGCGGCCGTGGCGTAGCCCAGCTCCGGCAGCGACAGGCCGAGGATGTCGCGCGCGGCGGCCGCCTCGTTGCCGGGCCCCGCGTGCGCCTGCATGCTGGCCCAGAAGTCGGTCATGTAGAACGTCACCATCATGCGCCCCAGAGTGTGCAGCATGGAGCAGACCACGGCTTGCTCGGCCTGCAGGCTGCCGGCACTGGTGGCCACCTGCTGCGCCACCATCCCGGCCAGCACGGCTTTTTCCATTTCCACGTGGGCACTGACGGAGTCCGGCGACGCCTGCGACAGTTCCTCGATCAGTTTCAAGCCCAGCGCCAGGTGGCCGATGGCATCGATGCCCAGCACCAGCACGGCTTTCGAGACCGTGTTGACCCTCTGGCCGAATGCCGAATACATGCCGCTGTTGGCCAGGCGCAGCACCTTGTGCGTCAGGACAGGGTCCGACAGCACCGTTTGCGTGATGTCAAATTCATGGTCATCCTCGCCGCGCATGGCGCCGAGGATGGCGCTGATGGCCTTGGCGAAGCCGGGCATGTCGCCTTGCTGGCGCGTGCGCGCCCACAGCAGCTCCAGGGTGTTTTTGCCGAGCTGTGTTGGTACCGTGAATTGGCCTGGATTCATTGCACCGCTCCGCGCAGTTCATTGGCGGACGGCGTGGGCACCAGCGCCGCATAGGTTTTGTCGCTCAAGGCCGCTAGCGCAGCGTGGGCCGGCATCGGTTTGCCCGTCAGATAGCCTTGCACATACTGGCAGCCGCGCGACTCGATGAAGTGCATTTGTTCTTCCGTTTCCACCCCTTCGGCCACCACCGACAGATTCAAATGCTTGGCCAGGTCGAGAATGGTGTTGCAGATGGCCGCATCCTTGCTCGATGCGGGCAAGTCCTTGATGAAGGTGCGGTCGATCTTCAGCACGGAAATGGGGAAGCGCTTCAGGTACGCCAGCGAGGAATAGCCGGTGCCGAAATCGTCGATGGCGATGCGCGCGCCGCGCTCCGTCATCTTGCCGAGGATGGTTTCCGCGTGCACGGGGTCGATCATCAAGGTCCCTTCCGTGATTTCCAGCACCAAGTGTTCGCCCGAGAGGCCGGAAAAGGCGATGGCGTCATCGAGCACGTCGAGGAATTTGTCGTTGCGGAACTGGCGTGGGCTGATATTGACGGAGATGTACAGCGGCCGTTTGGCCACTTCCTGGAACTGCTTGAGCTGCACGCAGGCCGCTTTCAGCGCCCAGGCGCCCAGCAAATTGATCAGGCCATTGGCTTCGGCAATCGGGATGAAGCGCACGGGCGGCACCAAACCGAGGGTCGGGTGCTTCCAGCGCATCAAGGTCTCGAAACCCTGGATCTGGCGCGTGCGGGCGTCGACGATGGGCTGGTAAAACAGCAGGAATTCGCCTTCGCGCACGGCCTGGAACATGGCCGCTTCCAGCGAAATATCGTGTTCCGACGGGCTATTCAGGCGCGGGTTGTAGACCAGGCAGCGCGCCTTGCCGGTTTCCTTGGCGCGCGACATGGCCGCATCGGCCAGCGCCACCAGGCGCACTTCGTCGTCCGCGTGCAGCGGGTAGATCGCTACGCCGACCGAGGCACCCACGTAAATCGTGTGGCCGTCCACTTCAAACGGCGCCTGCAAGGTGGCCAGCAAACGTCCCGTCACCAGCTTGATTTGCGCATCGGTGGTGCTGCCGGGCAGCACGGCGACAAATTCATCGCCGCCCACGCGCGCCAGGGTATCGCTGTCGCGCAAGGTCTTGCGCAGGCGCGCCGCGGCCAGGCGCAGCACGGCGTCGCCGATCGGGTGGCCGAGGCCATCGTTGACTTTTTTAAAGCCATCGAGGCCGATGGTCGCCACCGAAAAGCCCTGGCCCGAACGCGCGGCCTGGGCGATCACCATGCGGATGCGGTCTGACAGCAGCAGCCGGTTCGGCAAGCCCGTGAGTGCATCGTGCGTGGCCATGTGGCGCAAACGCTCTTCCGTGTTGTGCTGCGCCGACGTGTCGCGCCCGACCACCAGCAGTTCTGCGCTGCCGTCCCCGTTCATGTACGAGGACAGGCGCAGCTCGAACCAGATTTCCTGGTCCGGCGTTTGCAGCCGCACTTCCAGGCGGCCCGGCTCGGCCAGGGCGTCTTCCAGCGCCGCTTGCAGGGCGGGGCGCGACGCTTCGGCCGCCAGCGGCAGCAGCAAATGGCCGGCCAGGCCCGATGCTGCGCCGAACAGGGTGGTGGCGCGCTTGCTGGCGAACAGGATCAAGCCGTCCGCATCGAGGCGGAACACGACGTCGCCAGCCTCTTCCATGAGGTTGTTCAGCTCGTGGCGAGCTTCGCGGTGGGCGGCGGATGGGGTACTGGAAAACATCGTGCTGGTTTTTACCTTTTTTTATTAGTCCTGGCGCCCATGGCAGGGCAGGGCGCCAACGAAGAGTGCATGGTGCGGGGAAAACGGTCGCTGTCAGAACGCAATTTACACGAAATGTATCATTGAAAAGCACCCGATTACAGGAAATAGAGCAACATTGCTTCAGGTTTTATAAATATTCCTGTCCTGCTTGAAAAAATCAGCATGCCCGGTGCGCGCCGCCCTTTTCGTTCCCTGCAGAAACATTGCGCCGCACGGCATTCCGGCTGCGCGCTTGCCCCCATGACGTGTTTGCGCTAGTCTGGCTGACAGACGGTGTTGACGGTGCGCCAGTTGCGGCATGGGCGCCATGATAGCAAATCGCAATGGAGATACCCATGAATGCCTTTGACACGCATGAAGTTTTCAACCAGGCGACGCCGTTCGAAAATGTCAATCTGTTCGCCTGCGACCCCGCCTTGATCGAGGCGCTGCTGCGCGAAGGCGGCGGCGCGGCGCTGCAGGAACTCCATGCCCTGGGCGAGAGGCTGGGCCGCGCCGAGACGTATGCGCTGGCGCGCGAGGCGAATCGCCATGGCCCGGAGCTGCAGCAGTTCGATCGCGCCGGCCGGCGCATCGATGAAGTGGGCTTTCATCCCGCCTGGCATGCCTTGATGGAGATATTAATTGGCGCCGGTACCCACGCCTCGCCGTGGGCTGCGCCGGGTCCGGGCGCCCAGGTGGCGCGCGCGGCCGCCTATCTATTAGTGGGGCAGGTGGAAAACGGCGCGCAATGCCCGGTGACGATGACGTATGCCTCGGTGCCGGCGCTGCGCCAGGCGCTTGATTTGCCGCAGATCGCCGCGCGCTGGCTGCCGAAGATCCTGTCGCGCGAATACGATCCCCGTTCGCTGCCGGTGGAGCAGAAGCGCGGCGCCCTGATCGGCATGGGCATGACGGAAAAGCAGGGCGGCTCCGACGTGCGCAGCAATACCACGCGCGCCACACCCGTGCCGTTGGACGAGGCGCGCTCGCTGTTCGGCGAACAGGCGCACGGCGCCTGGCGCATCGTCGGCCACAAATGGTTTTTTTCGGCACCGCAAAGCGACGCTCACCTGATTTTGGCGCAGGCGGGCGAGGGCGAAGATAGTGCAGCACTATCCTGCTTCTTCCTGCCCCGTTTCCTGCCAGACGGCAGCCGCAACGCCATCCGCGTGCAGCGCCTGAAGGATAAGCTGGGCAACCGCTCGAACGCTTCGTCGGAAGTGGAGTTCGCCAATGCCTATGGCTGGCTGGTGGGCCAGCCGGGGCGGGGCATCCCCACCATCCTGGAAATGGCCAGCCACACGCGCCTCGATTGCGTGCTGGGCAGCGCCGGCATCATGCGCGCCGCCTTGACGCAGGCGCTGCACCATGCGCGCCAGCGCGCCGTTTTTGGCAAGCCGCTGGTGGCGCAGCCGTTGATGCAGAACGTGCTGGCCGACCTGGCGCTCGAATCGGAGGCCGCCACCGCGTTTGCGCTGCGCCTGGCGCGTTGCTTCGATGAAAAAGATGATCCGCAGCAAGCGATGTTGGCGCGCGTGCTGACGCCAGCCGGCAAATACTGGATCTGCAAGCGCGGTCCCGGTTTTGGCGCCGAGGCGATGGAAGTGCTGGGCGGCACCGGCTACGTGGAAGATGCGCCGCTGGCGCGCCTGTACCGCGAGCTGCCCGTCAACTCGATATGGGAAGGCTCGGGTAATGTGATGTGCCTCGACGTCTTGCGCGCGTTCGGCAAGTCGCCCGCCGCGCGCGCGGCCCTGGCGGCTGAACTGGCGCTGGCCGGTGATGGGGATGCCGCGTTTGCCGCTTGCCGCGCGCGGCTGCTGGCCGACCTGGAGGGGCAGCAAACGGATGAGTTTGGCGCCAGGCAACTTAGCGAACGCATCGTGCTGGCCGTGCAGGCCGGCTTGCTGTTGCGCCATGCACCGCCATGCGTCGCGCAAGCGTTCCTGCAATCGCGGCTGGTGCAGGCGCCGGGTGGCGCGTATGGCCGCTTGCCGGCCGGCACCGATTGCACGGCCATCCTGGCGCGTGCGCTGCGCGAGTATTGACGTTAACGCGAATCTGGCATCCAATTAATTCGAAAATTCAGGCCACAGGCATGCTGCGGACTGGGATAATGCCGCAATCCATCATTTTATCGACACACAGCGCGCTTGCGGTGCAGGCATGCCGCCGCGCCAGAGAGTAGAGAAAGAAAAACAACATGAAACAAGATCCACGCTTCCCGAATTTGTTCATTACCGATCATCCCTTGATCCAGCACAAACTGAGCCACATGCGTGAGCACGACACGTCGACGCGCACTTTCCGTGAATTGCTCAAGGAAATCACCTTGCTGATGGGCTACGAGATCACGCGCGACCTGCCGCTGACCACGCGCGAAATCAAGACCCCGCTGGTGACCATCGACGCGCCCGTCATTGCGGGCAAAAAACTCGCCATCGTGCCTATCTTGCGTGCCGGCATCGGCATGAGCGATGGCCTGCTGAACCTGGTGCCATCGGCGCGCGTGGGCCACATTGGCGTGTACCGCGATCCGACCACCCATATGCCGGTGGAATACCTGGTGCGCCTGCCAGACCTGAATGAGCGCACCTTCATCCTGTGCGACCCGATGGTGGCGACCGGCAATTCGGCCGTGTACGCCGTCGATGTGCTGAAAAAACGCGGCGTGACGGACGAACAGATCATTTTCCTGGCCCTGGTAGCTGCACCGGAAGGCGTGACCGTGTTCCAGAACGCGCACCCGAAGGTCAAGATGTTCTGCGCGTCGCTCGATTCGCACCTGGATGACCATGCCTACATCGTTCCAGGCCTGGGCGACGCTGGCGACCGTATTTTCGGTACCAAATAATCGACTTTCTCGGCGAGCACTGCGATGGCAACCTTGATCGACCCTGATTTTCGTGCCCGCCTGCGCGTATTGAATGAAAAATACGCACTCGGCGTGCCCGCCCTGATGCAGACGATCGCGCGGGCGCAAGAGCGTTGTGATCATGACGGGCCGCGCCTGGAGCCGTTGACGCAGCTGCACCGCGCCCTGCATGCGGTGGCTGGCTCGGCCGCTACCTTTGGTTTTGCGGCGCTGGGCCAGGAATGCCGGCGCATCGAGCAACTGGTGCGCGTCTTGCTCAATGCATCCGGACAGGTGCTGGCCGAGTGGCCCGCGGTGAGTGCGCAGGTGGGGGCGTTGTTGCGCTGGGCCGAGCGCGATGCGGCCGCCACGCATTTCAGCGCCTGAGCGACCACGTCACGAGTGGTGTGGTTGCAATGATTCATTTGATACAACGCAAAGCCCATGCGTCGCAGATTAGGATATAGTGTGCTTATGCCGCTCGTACGGGGCGCCGCAAGACGGGGATTTGGCTATTAAAGTAGTGTTTGCAAGTTTATTTTGCGAAAGAATGGTTTTTCTCAGTTTTGTTGGTATAATTGGGCATCGTTGGATTCGAGGTAGTAGTGCAGTTTGTCTGTCATTTCTTTCTTGCTTCAAACGATATAACGGGTGCAAGCCCAACTTAACTGAAATAGGAAATTGTAATGGCAACTGGCATCGTAAAATGGTTCAATGATTCGAAGGGTTTCGGCTTTATTACTCCTGACGAAGGCGGCGAAGATCTGTTCGCTCACTTCTCGGCTATCCAGTCGAACGGCTTCAAGTCCCTGCAAGAGAACCAACGCGTTTCTTTTGAAGTGACCGCTGGCCCTAAAGGCAAGCAAGCTTCGAACATTCAGCCAATCTAATACGCTGGATCAAACGAAATAAAGAAATCCTCGGTCTCCGAGGATTTTTTTTCGCCTGGATTTTCGTGATGCATGGGTTTTATGGGCGTTTACGGGCTGCGTGGCTGCTTCTTGGCTGGCTTTGGTCGACCTGCGCCGTTGTGGTTTAGTTCCTTAACGTCACGACGCAGGACAAAACCGTAGCGAGCGGAAGGCAGAGGTGGCCGAGAAGCGCAGCCGTACTCTGTACGGGGGCGCCGAGCCGGTGAGCATCGCAGGCCGCCTATGCCGACGCGCAGCAGGTTTGGTCCAGCGTCATCAGATAGCCCGTTCGCGCCAGTAATCTGCTTGAGAATAGCTGTGGCGCAAGAAATCCACGAATGCCCGTATGCGCAGCGGCAAGTGGCGGCGCTGGGCGAAGACAGCGTAAATATCGTTGCCCGGGGCGGCGAACTGGTCCAGCACCGTCACTAATTGCCCCGATTCGATCTCCGCGCCCACTTCCCACATCGAACGCCAGGCCAGGCCCTTGCCGGCCAGCGCCCAGTCGTGCAGCACTTCGCCGTCGTTGCAGACCATGTTGCCTGCCACCTTTAAAATCACATTCTTGCCGTTTTCGCGGAATGTCCAGCCCCGCTGGCTGCCTTCGCCGCTGATCGCCAGGCAATTATGTTTCGCCAGGTCGGCCGGGACACGCGGCGTGCCCGCCCGCTTCAGATAGGCGGGCGAGCCGACCAGCACGCGCTGATTGTCGGCCAGTTTGGTGCTCACGAGGGATGAGTCCGACAGGCTGGCGATGCGGATGGCCACGTCGATGCCTTCGCCGATCAGGTCGACCAGGCGGTCATTCAGGTTCAGCGACACCGTCACGTCGCGGTGTTCTGCCACGAACGAGGGGATCAGGGGCGCCACGTGCTGGCGCCCGAAGCCGGCCGGCGCGGAAATGAGCAGATGGCCACTGGCTTTCACGCTGCGTTCGGCCACGGCCGATTCCGCCTCTTCCAGCTCGCCCAGGATGCGCTGGCAATCCTCAAGAAAGGCCGCGCCTTCATTCGTCAGGGCCAGCTTGCGCGTGGTGCGCTGTAGCAATTTCACACCCAGGCGCTGCTCCAGCGCATCGAGGCGGCGGCCGATCATGGCAGGTGCAATGCCCTCCGCGCGCGCTGCGGCCGACAGGCTGCCCTTGGCGACGACTTCCACGAAGGTCGAAATTTGTCTGAACTGGCCCATGCTGCGCTCCTGTTGTGTCATCACTTGTGATAAAAACGCATAGATGAAGTGATTTTTAATCTCGTTTCCATGCTTTATAGTGCATATACTATAGAACATTACGCCACCTGGCAGCGTGTTTTACGCCGCTGTCCGGCGTGCCGGCAGATCAGTTCAGCTTATACTTTGATAGTCAGATTACTTTTACTTATATTTACTCATAACAGGAGAACTTCATGACGCAGACCACGATCGCCCTTCCCGAAGGCATGCAAATCACGGGCGCCATCGCGCCCGGCTACGCACAGATTTTGACGCCAGCTGCGCTGGCGCTGGTGGCCAAGCTGACGCGTGCATTCGAGCCGCGCCGCCAGCAATTGCTGGCCGTGCGCGTGGAACGCGCCAAGCGCCTCGACGCGGGCGAGCGTCCTGATTTCCTGCCAGAAACCGCGCACATCCGCGACGGTGACTGGAAGATTGCGCCGATCCCGAAGGCGCTCGAATGCCGCCGCGTGGAAATTACGGGCCCGATCGAACGCAAGATGGTCATCAACGCCTTCAATTCGGGCGCCGACAGCTACATGACGGACTTCGAAGACTCGAACACGCCAAACTGGGATAACCAGCTGACGGGCCAGATCAATATGGTCGACGCCGTGCGCAAGACCATTTCGCTGGAACAAAATGGCAAGTCGTACAAGCTGAACGACAAGATCGCCACCCTGGTCGTGCGTCCGCGCGGCTGGCACCTCGATGAAAAGCACGTGCTGGTCGACGGCAAGCGCATTTCCGGCGGCATTTTTGATTTCGCCCTGTTCATGTTCCATAACGCCAAGGAACAACTGGCGCGCGGCGCCGGCCCGTATTTCTACCTGCCGAAGATGGAATCGCACCTGGAAGCGCGCCTGTGGAACGATATTTTCGTCATGACGCAAAATGAATTGGGCTTGCCACAAGGCACGATCAAGGCGACCGTGCTGATCGAAACCATCCTGGCCGCCTTCGAAATGGATGAAATCCTGTACGAACTGAAGGAACACAGCTCGGGCCTGAACGCGGGGCGCTGGGATTACATCTTCTCGTGCATCAAGAAATTCAAGCTTGACAAGGATTTCTGCCTGGCCGACCGCGCGAAAGTCACCATGACGGCGCCATTCATGCGCGCCTATGCCTTGCTGCTGCTGAAAACCTGCCACAAACGCGGCGCACCAGCCATCGGCGGCATGGCAGCCTTGATCCCGATCAAGAACGATCCGGAAAAGAACGACATCGCCATGGGCGGCGTGCGCAGCGACAAGGCGCGCGATGCCACCGACGGCTACGACGGCGGCTGGGTAGCCCATCCGGGCCTGGTGGAGCTGGCCATGGGCGAGTTCACCAAGGTGCTGGGCGATAAGCCGAACCAGATCGACAAGCAGCGTCCCGACATCGACGTCAAGGCGTCGGACTTGCTGAACTTCCAGCCGGAAGCGCCGATCACGGAAGCGGGCTTGCGCTACAACATCAACGTGGGCATCCACTACCTGGGTAGCTGGCTGGCTGGCAACGGTTGCGTGCCTATTCACAACCTGATGGAAGACGCGGCCACGGCCGAGATCAGCCGCTCGCAAGTGTGGCAGTGGATACGTTCGAGCAAGGGCGTGCTGGAAGACGGCCGCAAGGTCACGGCCGAGATGGTGCGCGCCATGATTCCGGAAGAGCTGGCCAAGGTGCAGCGCGATGCGCCAGGTGGCAACGGTCCAACCTATGTGCGCGCCGGCCAGATCTTCGAGGAAATGTCGACCTCCGAGTCGTTCGCCGAGTTCCTGACCTTGCCGTTGTACGAAGAAATCTGATCCTGATCAAATAGCTCGAAAAAAATCCCGGCGCTGCCTGACGGCATCGCCGGGATTTTTTTATTCGGGGAGTGCAAGTTTAAAAGTTATTTTTCCACATGCGTAGTGCGGCAAACGTTTCGACGGGCGATGCATCTGCCGCCAGCTTGCCTGCCACCCTCAGGCTGTTCAGGATCGCCGGCTCGCGGTAGCGCAGGAAAGGGTTGGTGGCCTTTTCCATGCCGATGGTCGACGGCACGGTAGCCAAGCCTTGCTGGCGCTTTTCCGTGTCGATGGCGACTCTTTCCTGCAAGGCAAGATTGCCCGGCTCGACGGCGCTGGCGAAGCGCAGATTGGACAAGGTGTACTCATGCGCGCAAAATACTTGGGTATCATCGGGCAGGGCGGCCAGCTTGCCCAGCGAATCGGCCATCTGGCCTGGCGTGCCCTCGAACAGGCGGCCACAGCCACCCGCAAACAGGGTATCGCCGGAAAATAGCCATGGTGCATCACCGTGCTCCGTTCGCTGGCGAACATAGGCGATATGGCCCTTGGTGTGGCCAGGCACGTCGATGACTGTCAACTGCAAGCCCAGCTCGGGCACGTAGGCAACATCGCCTTCGGCAAGCGGTTCCGTGATGGCTGTGATAGCCTCATTGCGTGGGCCGAAGACGGGCACGGCGAAGTGCTGCAACAATTCAGGCACGCCGCCCGTGTGGTCGGCGTGGTGATGCGTGAGTAAAATGGCGCACAGGGTCAGCTGATGGGCTTTGAGCACATCGAGGATGGCCATCGCGTCGCCGGGGTCGACTACGGCGGCATGGCTGCCATCATGGATCAGCCACAGGTAGTTGTCGGCGAAGGCGGGCACGGCAAGTACCGATAAAGCGTGTTCAGGGGAGTGGGTCATGAGTCAAAGAGAAAACTGAATGGACAGTGTGGCATCCGAAAAATCCATTATAGCGCTTGACGGCTGGCTGCAGACGCCGGCCGGTCTGTACGTGCGTGCCTGGGAGCAGCAATGCCTCGACAGCCTGACGGCCGACATCTTCGGGTTTAACGCCGTGCAGATCGGCTTGCCCCAGTTCGACGCGCTGGCCGCCAGCCGCATGCCAAACAAGTGGCTGCTCGATTCGCGCCTGCCTTCGTATCCGCCGCAGGAAAGCCGCTTGACGCTGGTATCGGCCTTCGACGAGCTGCCGTTCGACTCGCAAAGTCTGGATTTGGTCGTGCTGCCGCACGTACTCGAATTTGCCGCCGAGCCGCATCAGGTCTTGCGCGAAGTCGAGCGCGTGCTGATACCGGAAGGGCGTTTGATCGTCTGCGGCTTCAATCCGGCCAGCCTGTGGGGCGCGCGCCAGGGCCTGGGCCGCGTCACGGGTCGCCATTACTTGCCGCAGGCAGGCGAACTGATCTCTATGCCGCGCATGAAAGACTGGTTAAAATTGATGAACTTGGGCGTCAGCCGCAGCCACTTTGGTTGCTATGCGCCCGCCTGCAAGACGGAAAAATGGCTGCGCCGCCACGCCTTCATGGACAAGGCTGGCGCGCGCTGGTGGCCATATCTGGGCGCAGTGTATATAGTGCAGGCGATCAAGCGCGTCAAAGGGATGCGTTTGGTCGGTCCGGCGTGGACGAAAAAACCGGCGACGGTGCCCGCAGGCGCACCGGTCACGAATAAAAGGCGGGAACAGCAAGATGGATAAGGTAGAAACCAAGGTTGAGATTTATGCCGATGGCGCATGCAAGGGCAATCCCGGCACGGGCGGCTGGGGCGCGCTGATGGTGGCCGATGGTGCCAAGAAAGAAATTTACGGCGGGGAACTGAATACAACGAATAACCGCATGGAATTGAAGGCCGTGATCGAAGCATTGACGGCGCTCAAACGTCCATGCCAGGTGGTGATGTATACCGATAGCCAGTACGTACAAAAGGGCATCAGTGAATGGATCCACGGCTGGAAGGCGCGTGGCTGGAAAACGGCGGCCAAGGCACCCGTGAAAAACGTCGACCTGTGGCAAGCGCTCGATACGGCCCAAGCCGTGCATGAAGTGGAATGGCGCTGGGTGCGTGGCCATAGTGGCCACCCGGGCAACGAACGTGCCGACGAGCTTGCCAATCTGGGTGTGGAAACCGTGCGCGCCTGATCGTGCGTGCCTGATGCGCGCTTGATCGATAGAATTTCCTGCCGCGATACAATGGGCGGTACATAATTGAAGGGCACAGTTTTGCTATACTGTGCCCTTCGCTTTTTGCTTTTACGACTGAATCTGCCATGCGTCAAATTGTTCTCGATACTGAAACCACCGGCCTGAACCCGCGCACGGGCGACCGCATCCTGGAGATCGGCGCCGTTGAGCTGAACAACCGCATGTTGACTGGGAATAATTTTCACCACTACATCAATCCCGAGCGCGATTCGGAAGAGGGCGCGCTGGCAGTCCACGGCCTGACCACCGAATTCCTCAGCGATAAGCCGAAATTTGCGCAAATTGCCGCCGAATTGCGCGCCTACATCGCCGACGCCGAACTGATCATCCACAACGCGCCGTTCGATATCGGCTTCCTCAACGCCGAATTCAAACGCTTGAACCTGCCGCTCGTGCACGAGCAAGTCCATGGCGTGATCGACACCCTGGTGCAGGCGAAGGAAATGCACCCCGGCAAGCGCAACTCGCTCGATGCCCTGTGCGACCGCTATGGCGTCTCGAACGCGCACCGTAAATTGCACGGCGCGCTGCTGGACTCCGAATTGCTGGCCGACGTCTACCTGGCCATGACGCGTGGCCAGAACAGCCTGAGCATGGAAGAGGAAGTGGAGGTGGCCGCCGACGGTGCCGCCCTAGAGATCGTGCCTCTGGCCGAAGTTGTCTTCCTGAGCGCCACTGCCGACGAAATCGCCGCCCACGAAGCCGCCATCGCCGGCCTGGACAAGGCCGCCAAAGGCCAGTGCATCTGGAGCGCCGTCCTCGCGCCACCAGCGCCCGCTTGAGAAAAAAAGCAGGGCGCGACAAATTTCCTGCCGCCAGCCCTTGCAGATGCCGCAACACCTATGCGATAATTTGCCTTGCTTCGGGAGGTTAGCTCAGGGGTAGAGCACTGCATTCACACTGCAGGGGTCGCAAGTTCGAAACTTGCACTTCCCACCAAATTTTTCGTTTTTATTCAATGACTTAGGATTTAATATATTGTCTGAATAGGAACTTGGGGCAAATCTGGGGCAATGGGTTTCGTTCATTGTCCAGCCCCAAACGATACGGCCGCTTCCTGCGGCCGTTTTCACGCCAAGCTGGCTTAGAACGCCTAGCAAACCTCACACTTACTCTTGAAGCAACAAGCTCGTACACTGAGTCATTCTGGCTGTCCTCAATCGCTACCGGACGTCGCAAAGTAGCGGAAGTCTAAGCGTCGCGCATCAATTTTCGAGGTAGTTATGGGGAAATTTGGAGTGGCAGCAATTACTGCGGTTCGTGTGTATAGCGAAGGAAAGGTGGCAACAGTAGCGGATGCTTGGGGCCTTGCTGTCCTAGAGATTTTTCCGAACAGTCCATCTTCTCAGGCCAAGGGTTGTCCTAAAGGGACATTCCTAGGTGTCAAGACCCGCCTGGTTGTAGACGCGTTTAACGAATAATTCCGGCTTGGTCTGCTGCCATTTCTTCATCGCCTGGATCGGTGTTTCGTTATTCAGGGCGCGCTGAGGAATGTTGTGGTTATAGATTTTCAGGTAATTGCGCAACGTCGATTCCAGTTCGTCCCGAGAGCCAAAACGGGTCTGGTTTACGATCTCGCTGATGCGGCCATTGAAACGCTCGACCATGCCATTGGTTTGCGGATGGCGAGGCGGAATCAATCGATGTTCGATCACCAGCTGCTGGCACAGCACGTCAAAGACATGCTTGCCGCTGGGGATACGGTCGCCGCTCACGGGGTCTTTCTGCTTGCTGGTAAAGCGGTCAGTGAACTGGCTGCCGTTGTCGGTGAGCAGTTTGACGATGGTGACTGGGCAAGCATTTTTCAGTTTGATCAGAAAGTCGGTGCTGCTGCTGTCGGACTGGTTGGCATAGATTTCCATGAAGACCCAGCGCGTGGCGCGGTCGATGGCGACGAACAGGTAACGGCGTTCGGTTTCATCAGGCATCTGCGGCAAGTACTTGATATCCATATGTAAAAAGCCGGGCTCGTAATCCTTGAACGACTTTTTGGTGACCGGCTTGTCGCCTTCGCGTGTGGCCAGTTCGAGCAGACGGGACACACCATGGCGCCGCAAGCAGCGCCCCAGGGCACCACGCGAAAGCGCCGGATTGACGAACTCGCGCGCGACTGCCAGCAAGTCGTCGGTGGGCAAGAGCAGCGTAGTGCGCAGCGCCACGACGATCAGCTCCTGGGTGGGCGTGAGCGTTGTGTGCATCGTGTGCGGCCGGTGCGAGCGGTCTTGCGGGCTGTCGCGGTTCTGCCATTTGCGGATCGTCAGGCGGCTCACGTTATAACGCTCGGCCAGTTCCTGTTGGGAAAGTGTCGAGTTGCGGATTTCTTCCCGAATCAGGTGGGTGGTACGGGTTTGGCTGTGAAGGGCTTGGGTCATGGCGCTGGCGATGGGGTGACAGGAATTAACAGTGTACTCAACAGGCGCCTGGCTTTGAAGTAGGGCAAGCTGCGAGTCGGGACATGATCACCCAACTCTAGACACCTAGGGATTTGCGAGAGCGGATGCGTTATCGGGGTTCCCTGTGGCGAATACACGAGGTCCCGGAAAAATAAGCTCTACGGACTGAAAGCGCTTGAACTGTTGTGCGTGACCCCTAGTCTTGCCGACGATGAGGCCACCCTTTGGCAGCTGGTGCTGGCCGGCCAAAGCAGGGTTCCAAATAATCAAATGGACGTCATTTCTTTGCTTTGGAAAGCGGGGCTAGTATATGGGAATCCAAAAGGATAAGAGCTTTCTGTCGCTTATCTGCCATGAACTGCCGTCGGCGGTCTTTGAGCGAGGTTGTGAGGTATTTTTAGTTGTATTTCGGGAATTCATCTGTCCGCAGCGGGTTCGTCTGTGCATACAGACGCAGCAGCCGTTCCCTGCGCCCATGGTCCAGTCCCGCTGCAATCCACTTGCCGTAGGTGCGCACGATCATGGTTGTGTCCGCATGGCCCATCTGTGTGGCGACATATAGTGGCGGCGCACCGAGCATGAGTAGGTTGGAGGCGAAGGTATGGCGCATCTGGTAGGGGTTGCGGAAGCGCACGCCGCTTACCTTGATGATGCGCTTCCAGCGATTGTAGACGGGTTTGTCTCCCTGCCACGGCTTGCCGGTGCGCGAATGTAGGAATACGGTGCTTGCACCGGTTCCCGTTAGCGCGTGCTGTGCCTGCAGTGCGGTTAGCGCCCCAAAGCGCATGTCGATCGTGCGCAGGCCGCTCAGTGTCTTGGCCCGGTCCTTCATTTCGCCGTCGACGAACGCTCCGGCCACGCTGATCTGGTGGTGCGCCTCATCGACGGCTGGCCATTGCAGTGCGATGTATTCGGAGGGCCGCATGCCGGTGCAGAAGGAAAATAGCAGCATGTTGCGCTCATCCTCGCGCTCGCAGGCTTTCAGGATGAGATCTATTTCATCGATATTAAATGGGTCGGCCTTGAACTTGCTGACACGCTGATCGCGCGGCAGCAGTTTTCCTAGCTTGATGCTGTCGAAGGGATTGGATTCCAAGTCGCCTTCGGTCACGCCCAGTTCGATGGCGTTGCGCATCGGGGTAAGGATCAGCTGAATGGTCTTGCTCTTGCCGTTGAGGCCCATGATCCACTTGCGCAGGTCGCGCGTGGTCAGTTCGGTGGCAGGCTTGTCTGCCCATTGTGGAAAAAGATGATTTTTCGCCACCTGCTGGTAGCAGTTGTAGGTCGATAGCTCCAGGTTGCGCTTGGCGATCAGCAGGTAGTCGCGCAACAGGTCGCCGACGAGAACCGCTGGACGGGCCCTCGCCGCTGCGGCGGCCTGCGCGTCGGCTTGCACCTGCTTTTTTCGCTTCGTGGTGAGCGAATCGGGAAAGAATTCCTCGTAGGAAAAGGTGCCGCGTTCGATGGCATTGACCACGGCGCCCTGCAGCCGCCTTGCATAAGCGATATTGTTGCGCGTATGTTCCAGCTTCAGCGGCTCGCGGCATCGTTTCCCTTGATACTGGAAAACGATGCGTATCGTTTCCGAGCGTACCCCCTTGCGCAGCTCTACGCCCGTACCACTGTTCCTTGCCCCCATGTCTCCACCCATTTTTCTGCGGCAGCGAGATTGACCCATAGCATTTCATCGACGACCTTGCATTGTATGCCGTCGCACCACTTGCCGGCACGCCGTCTGGCGTGCACGGATGCAGCCGAATCGCCGGTGAGTTCGGCGTACTTCTTGATTTTTACCCACGTCACGGAATGTTCCATCTGAGCCTCCATCGTCCGGTGTGCCGCGCCAGCGCTGCACGATCAATATTTCGAATTCCTGAGCCTAGTATCTGACGCCACGAGTGGTGTTTCAACAGGAATCCTCATGGGATATCGACTGGATCAAAGCTGCGCTCAATGCCGGATGTCAGGGATTACTCTGGCTTTAGCAGATAAAAATACGCCGAATTCTGTAAGGCTGTTTGTTCTATATCAATCTCGTTTGCAGCTAAGGGGATGATGATAGCCACAGACGGAATTTCTGTTGCCTGGCATAGCGTGCCCGGTGCGAAGGAGAGAGAACATGGCAGACATTATTCAGTTTCCACCTGTCACAGGCAAGGGGAAGCCTCAGCTGCAGCCCGCGCCCGCCCCCCAGCCCAGCACGCCTGGTCTGCGAAAAATACTGTGGGTCATCGTCGTATTGTGCTGGCCAGTAATACGGTTCTTTATGGTGTGCGATGTGCTGTTCCAACTGCTGCGCATGCTCGTGTTGTGGGATACGCCGGGTACGCATGCCGGTTGGGGATTCATTCTGCACTATGCTTTTTTCTGCTACCTGACCTGGTTCGTAGCGTATGGCAATCCGGATCAGTCGCGATGAGGAAGGCATCCACGCAGGATGAAGCCGTTGGTAGTGGTGAATTGGAGGGTGGGCCGCTGGAGCTACCCCTCGAACTTATCGACGAAGACCCGTTGCAGCCACGCTCAGCGGCGAATCCGGGTTTTACGGCACATAGCCTGTCTGAACTTGCAGCCTCGATACACTTGCGCGGTATCAAGACGCCGATTTCCGTACGCAGTCATCCCGAACGGCCCGGGCGCTACATCATCAATCACGGCGCGCGTCGCTACCGCGCTGCGCGGCTGGCGCAGTTGGTGGCGATTCCCGGCTTTATTGACGACGACTACAGCGAGACCGACCAGGTTGTGGAAAATCTGCAGCGCAACGAGTTGACGGCGCGGGAAATTGCCAACTACATCGGCCGTGAGCTGTCGAAGGGCTTGAAGCGGGGACAGATTGCCAGCAACATCAGCAAGTCCGCCGCTTTTGTGACGCAGCACGCGGCCCTGCTGGACTTGCCGGAATCCATTGCCCTGGCATTCAACGAAGGTAGGGTGCGCGATGTAACGACCGTCAATGAGCTGGTGACGGCTTACAAGTCGCAGCCGGGCCAAGTCGCGGCCTGGCTGAACCAGGGAGAGCCCGAGATCACACGCAGCGCCGTCAAGCTGCTGCGCGCCTTTCTGGACGCAAAGTTTGACCATGAGGAATCGCCGGTCATTGAGCTGGATAACACTGCGTCCGCAATGCAGGCAACTGGATCTGCGGTGGTGGACGTAGTGCACAGCCGCTGGCGCTGTACCGGCATCCTGGTACGGCACCTCCAGCGCGAGGGTGTGCTGGTGCTAGGGCGCCGTCCGGGCGGGGAAGGGCGCGTGTGGATACGCTATGAGGATGGTGTCGAAGTGGAGATTGCGCTTGCCGAAGCACAGCCACTGATACTGCTGGGTGCCGAGGGGTGATTTCTTATCGCTGATTATCCGACACATGGAATCGCCTAGCGGGCACGGTTGTGCGCCGCCTCCTGCCGATCACTGAAATAATCGCTGATGGATGTTATCGCTCTTTTGTGCTCAGGGTGGCATTCTGGCACCGTTGACAAGTTGCTCGAAACGCTGCGCACTGTCCAGCACTGCATCGAGTGGGGGAACGCCGCCGAAGATCATGCCAGTCATTGCTGAATAATCACTTTTGAGTGCATTTCGCATCGCCGGGTTTGGTGTCAGTGTGAACGTGCCGGGCATGGCAGTATCCAGACCCAAGTCGGTATTGCCGAAGAACAGCCTTGCATGACGGGCGCAGTCGGTCGCCAGCGCGTGATCGGTCTGCCATGCGGCGGCCAGCGGTGCCTGCATCAGCTGATGCACGTCATAGTAATGGCGCGAGATGCGTTGCCCACCATGTCTTAGCTCGCCGCGCCGGTCATGCCATTGGCGCAGGCCATGCAAGATCATGATCTTGTCCCAGAAAGTGCGCTCGGGCTGGACGGTGGTGACGTTTGCTACACTCAAGTCCAGGTCAGGCAGATCCTGTGTGACATACGGCGTGACGCAGGCAGCGATATGCGGATCGAGTGCCGATTTGGCGCCGGCCTCGATTTTCACGGCTGAGCGGATGTAGTCGCCGGTGGTGGCCGTGACCGTCGGATACCAGAGCAATAGGGTTTGGCCATCCTTGTCGTCAGGGTCTTGCTCCAGCCGAAAACGGCCCTCGGGAATGACGGCTGCCGCGAGCTGCGTGAGTTGCGCCGTCAACGGTCCTGCGATGTAGGACTGGCATGCGTCGCGAATCGCGTCCAAGCGTGCGCGGCGTTTTTTCCCGCTCAGCGCATCCAGATCGGCAACTTCGGTAGCATGTCCCAAATCTTCACGGAAGACGGTGATGTCAATGTCTTCGGAAAAGCGCGTGATGAGGCCGAAGGCCTTGGAGAGGGAGGTGCCGCCTTTGAAGAGCAGGCGTGGGCCGCCAGGCTGCAGGCCATTGAACAGCGCATCCAGTGTCCAGCAGACCCAGAAGTCTTTTTCTACGTTCTGCACCGCCGTGCCGAGGCGGGCGGCGGCACTGAGGAATAAGTCGCGTCGCTCTGCATCGTTGGCAGTGATGACTGTGTGAAATGCCGGATTCAAGTGGCCTCCGTATGTTTGACCGGGCGCTGGCGCAGCGTCGCGGGTTTTTCTGCACAGGGAGACTGATGGTGTGAGACCGATGCACCCTGCGGGTCGCAGCCGGGAAGTTCCCGCACCAGGCTTTGCATCCAGGCCGGCAGCATATTGAAACCATCGCACAAATCCTGGCGGATCGCGGCACCGTGTACCGGGTCTGCCAGCACTTTACCCAGTTTGCTCAGGATGGCGCTGCGTTCTGTCGCCAATGTGTCTTTCAGCCAATGCAGTGCCTGCACGATGCGCATGGCCGGACGCCCGGCCCAATACAGGCGGCTTGGTGCCGTCTGCTTGAACTCAATGGTGAGATTGTCCAGCTCAATTGCGCGGCGGCGCGTGTCGGTATGGATGGTTACTCGTGCGGGGACTGCATCGGTCAGGCCGAGGTCATTGGCGGCAGTCATGCCGTCCACCAGCAGGCGCAGTTGATCGCGGCGGGCAATAGCTTGCGTCACAGCACGGTAGTCCGGGGTGGTGGGGCGCTTGGTCAGTCCGCTGAGTTTGGGCTTGTCATACAGACCCCTGTCGATGCGACGCAATTCTCCCGCCCGCACCATACGCTGCAAGGTCTTGTCGATGGCATCCCGGTTACCCAACTGGGTAAAGTCGGTCGGTACCCAGACTTGTCCGGGTTCAGCTGCTTCGACCATGGCAGAGATATTGGATTTGAGTTCGGACATGTTTTCTCCTGTCCGATATTTATATATCTTTTTCGGACATTGAGCAAGAAATTGTCCGAAAAATGTAGTTTTATTTCGGACGGGCTGATTGTTAATTTATTTTTGGAGAGGTTTCTCCTGGATTCATCAGTTGATATTTGGGAACTACGGTATGACTTTTTTCCTTATTTCAGCCAGTGAATTTCGCGGAAAATTGGCGGTTATGTGTATTTTCAGCTGATCAAGGAGATCACCAAATGGACGAATGTTGGCTTTGAGCGGTAATATGTCCATCGCCGCCCAGCGCGCCGTTTGCCACCAGCGCGTACATATGCAGATGGTGCAGCAGGTTCTGGGCCCACGTATGGAGCACCAGAGTGCCATCAATTCGCTTGATTGTTGACCACATTCATTGCTCGTCATCCAGTCCACTGCGCAGCACCGCTCAATAAGGGCTACGCTGCGCGTAACCCTTAGCCGCTCGGCTTATCCCGCAAACCTGCGCTCGCCTGAAGGCCAGCTTGAAGTGGCGGACCAGGCCGCGCTGACGCGCTTGCCGCTGCGCTTCGCCAGTAAAATGATAACGGCACGAAACACCACTCAATAAGGCCTATGCCGCGGAGCCCCTATCCGGATTTCTGAACATCGAGACGAGTAAAGCGCCTGCGCGCTTTACATGTGAGATTCAAAGTCCTCGCGCTTGGCAGGCGCGTGGCGCTCAGAATCCTTCCTCTACCGTACAGCGGCTAACGCTGACAAATCATCTTAGGCAGTGGACGCAAGCGCAAACGCGGCTTGGCACCGATGCCTCGCGACGTTTTCCTTGTCACCTACCTAATCCATCACTGCACCCGCTTCCCCCCATTTATCGGCAAGCGCATCACAATGACGACGCCGATCAGCAACAGCACGGTTGCGTACAGTAGTCCTGCCGTGAAGCTGTGGGTGGTATCTTTCAGCCAGCCGACGATGACGGGGTTCAGCGCGGAGCTGAGGTTGCCCGTTGCATTGATCAGCGCGATGCCGATGGCTTGGGCCTTCAGGCTGAGGGCTTGGTCGGGTGTGGTCCAGAAGATCGACATCGCGGTGGTGGCGCCGGCCGAGGCCATGCAGACCCCCAGCATCTGTAGCACAGGCTGGTTTGAGGTGGCTGTGCACAGCCAGCCGGCTGCCGACAGCAGCATCGGCAGCATCAGGTGCCAGCGCCGTTCTTGCTTGCGGTCCGAGCGGCGGCCCCACCAAATCATGGCAACCACGGTTACTACAGGCGGTATCGCGGACAACAGGCCGATCATACGGTTGCTCGCGTCGGCGCTGAAGCTCTTGACGATCAGCGGGGTCCACACAGCGACCATGGCTAAAGTGTTGACGAGGCAAAAGTAAGCCATGCCGAACTTGATGACTGTCGGCGAGCTTAACTCGGCCCACAGGCTGGAGCCCGCGCCGATGGCAGGTTTTGGCATGTGCGCCGCTTGCAGGCTGCGCGCCAGTACTTCCTTGTCGCTGGAGGACAGCCATTTTGCATCCTGGGGCTTGTCGTCCAGGTAATAGAATACCACCAGTCCCAGCACAGCGGACGGCATGCCTTCGAGCATGAACAGCCATTGCCAGCCCTTGAGCCCCATTGCACCGTCCAGCCCCAGTATATAGCCCGATACTGCCGAGCCAAGCGCGGCGGTGACGGGCATCGCGATCATGAACAGGGCATTGGCCCGGGCCCGGTAGATGGGCGGAAACCAGAATGTCAGGTACAGCAGCATGCCAGGCAGAAAACCGGCCTCGGTGATGCCGACCAGCACCCGCAGCAGGTACAGCGTTTTCGGGCTGGTCGCGAACATGGTCGCGGTCGAGGCGAGGCCCCAGGCGATCATGATGGTGCCGATCCAGCGCCGCGCACCGACTCGCGCCAGCACCACGTTGCTGGGGATGCCGAAGCAGATATAGGCGATGTAAAACATGGTGGTCGCCAGGCCGAACTGGGTCGATGTCAGGCCCAGGTCCTGCATCATGGTCAGGCCGGCGAAACCGATGTTGATGCGGTCGAGGAAGGAAAATACAAAGAGCAGGAAGATGAACCACAGCAGGCGCCGCGATACCTTGGCTACAACTTGTTTTTCAGCTTTGGCTCTGGCCGCGACTTCGCCAGCGGCGTCGGAATAGGTGCCCGGTGGGTGGGATGTGATCGCTTGCATAAAGGCTGTCTCCTGAATTGTCGATGGTGCCGCACGCGCAGCGTGCGGCGGTGGACGCCGCTTCTTGGTGGCGGTTGCTGTCCAATGTCATGCTCTTGTGTATCAATTGCAGTGTATTTCTTGCTTCTTTACTTGTCGGTGTGGCGTATCGACCTAGTCAGCTTATTGGGCTGGCTGATAAGTGTATTGCTCCACCTTTTGGTCGATGGCACCAAACACGGATTGGCCTTGTGCATCGAACATTTCGACGCGCACTTCATCACCAAATTGCAGCAGGGGTGTCTGCATTGTGCCGGTGGCCAGCTTTTCCAGCATGCGCTGTTCCTGCAGGCAGGCGGAGCCAACGGAAGTATCGCGGTTCGACACGGTGCCCGAGCCGATGATGGCGCCGGCGCGCAACTCGCGCGAAGTAGCGGCGTGGGAAATCAGGCGCGGGAAGTCGAAATAGCAATCGACGCCGGCGTTGGGCCGACCCAGCAGTTTTCCGTTGACGTGGCTGACCAGGGGCAGGCACACCTTGGTGCCATCCCAGGCGGCATCGAGTTCGTCTGGCGTGACGGCCACCGGCGAGAATGCCGTCGACGGCTTGGAGATAAAGAAGCCGAAGCCTTTGGCCAGCTCACCCGGCATCACATTGCGCAAACTCACATCGTTGAGAATCATGATGAGCTTGATATGTTTCGCCGCATCGGCCACGCTGACGCCCATCGGCACGTCATCGGTGACGATGGCTACTTCGGCTTCCAGGTCGATGCCCCATTTCTCATCCGCAATACGGATAGGGTCGCGCGGACCGATGAAGCAGTCGGAGGCGCCCTGGTACAGCATCGGGTCCGTGTAGAGCTGCTCGGGCATGTCCGCATTGCGGGCCTTGCGCACCAATTCGGCATGGTGCAGATAGGCCGAGCCATCGCACCACTGGAAGGTGCGGGGCAGGGGCGACTCCACCTTTTGCGTGTCAAACGCAAAGGCGCCGCTGGCCTGGCCCGCGTTAAGGCGGTCCGACAATTCGCGCAATTGTGGTTCAACGGTGCTCCAGTTTTCCAGCGCTTCACGCAAGGTGGGGCAAATTGCCGTGGCATCGACGGCATGTTTCAGATTGCGTGAGACAACGATCAGGGAGCCGTCGCGGCTGCTTGTTTTCAGAGTGGCGAGTTTCATGGTTGAGCTTTCAATGGAGGTGAATGAGCGGGTGTAGAAGTCAGGATATGTTTGGTCATGGCGGTTCGCTCAGGCAGTGACTGCTTGCGCAGCGGCAATGGTGGTATCGCAGTAGATCCACTGCGCCAGCTGGCGGATGCATCCCGGCAGGTCAGCCAGATTGGCAACGGCGTCAAAGACGTAGCGGTCCGGACGGATTACCACGGCAGCGCATTGCTCGCTGTGCAGCCACTGCTGGGTTTTGGCGCCGCCGTTTTCGATCAGCACCACGTCCAGTCGTGCCAGTTCGGCGCGCAGTTGCGGCGTTAAATACGCCGCTTGGCTGGCATCGACAAGGACGGCAAAGCGCTGGCCCACCACGTCGTCCAGCCAGCGTCCATCGGGCAGGGTGGGTTGGATGAATATTTTGCCGACCGGCCCGCCGCGCCCCGTATGCACGCCGGAACCCAGGGTGGGGCGGGGGAATTTAAAGCACAGGCCCTGGGCCTTGAGCTCGGCATCGCGCCGGGCGGCCGCTTGCGGATCGACGACCTGGACAATGCGCCCCATCTGGACCGCTAGGTCGACGAATTCGCGGGCATGGGGATGGCGCTCCGCTCCATAGGTGTGCAGGATGGATGCGCGCTGCGGCGTGCGGACCGCCACGGCCAGCTTCCACGCCAGATTGGCGGCATCGCGTGCGCCCGCGCACAGGCCCTGGCCTAAAAACGGCGGCGTCTGGTGCGCCGCATCGCCTGCGATGAACAGCCGGTCTTGTTGCCATGTCTGGCTGACCAGCGCATGGAACATATAGCACGATGCCCGTTCCAGTACGCCTTGCGATGGTTTGATCCAGCGTTCCAGCAGGGTCCAGACATTATTTGGCTCAGTGATGGTGGCCAGGTCGTCGTTATCGAGCAGCATGATTTCCCAGCGTCGCCGCAGTGGGTGGACATAGATCGAGGTGGCGGGACGGGCCGGATCGCAATGCTGCACCGTGTGATCAGGCAAATCGAGGGGGCGATGCAGTTGCGCATCGACCACCAGCCAACCCTGATGCATACCCAGATCTTCTGGCACGTCGCCTATCCATTGCCGCACCAGTGAGCGGGCACCATCGCAACCGACGACATAGCGTCCACGCACGGTGTCGAGCGTGCCATCGGCCAGATGGGCGACTTGCAGCGTCGCGCCGTCAGCCTGTGCGGTATAGCCGCGCACCTCAATGCCTTGCCGCAAGGTCACATTGCTGTAACGGGCCAAGCCGTGGCGTAGTGCTTCTTCCACTTGGGGCTGGTGGAAGTAGTAGTCGTTATGCCAGTTTTGATCGCTCAAGCCGGCCTGGCCTTCGCGCGTGACCAGCGTTTCCCCTGCGGCATTGAGCCATTGCATACCATGCCCGGGCCGGCAGTTTGCCATGATCTCGGGTGCGACCCCGGCGGCCTGGAAGATGCGCATGGTTTCCCCATCCATATGCACGGCACGCGGGATTTGCATGACTCCCTGCGCGCGGTCGAGTACCAGGACCTGCAAACCGTGTTGTCCCAGCAGGTTTGCCAGCAATGCGCCGGTCGGGCCGCCCCCTACGATTATGACGTCGTTCATGCTTGTCCTTGATTTGCGATATTTGCGCAATGTGCGAAAAGTGAGATAATATAGCGCCATTCATTCGATAATATCAAGAGGAATTTACGCAATGCGAAAATCAACGGGACTTTCATTTAGCCATGTAGGGATCTTTGTGAACGATCTGGAAGTCATGGCCAGCTTCTATTCGGATGTATTGGACTTCACGATCACAGACAGGGGGCACTTGCAAGGCCCGCATGGTCCCATCGACCTGGTGTTCACCAGCCGCGACCCCGATGTGCACCACCAGATCGTGCTTGTGTCGGGCCGTCCGGAGGAGATCGACTTCAATGTCGTCAACCAGATTTCCTTGACCGCAGATTCGATTGAAACCCTGCAAGCCTTCTATCAGCGGCTGCAGACGGCCGGCGTGACGGAGTTGACGCCCGTCACGCACGGCAACGCGCTATCGGTGTATTTTCGCGACCCGGAGGGCAACCGCATCGAGCTGTACATCGATACGCCATGGTATGTGTCGCAACCGATGCGCGTACCGATGCCGATCGAATTGCCGGCCGACGAACTGCTGGCGTGGGCCGAGCAGCATGCCCGCGTCTTGCCGGGCTTTCGGCCGCGTAGCGAGTGGCGCGCGGAAATGGCGAAATTGATGGGTGTTGAATAAGTGTTCCCGGGGCGGGAGTGTCGAAGCTATCGGGTGATTGATCAGCAGGAATACAGTAAAATCAACAGATGACTGAATCGAACTCTAGCCTTATCCGCATGCTTGCCGTGCTGGACGCTTTTACTGCCAAAAAATATGCCTGGACGGTGGATGAACTGGCTGGCCATTTCGGCTATACGGTTGCTTCCACCTACCGCTATGTCAAGGCCTTGGGCAACGCTGGCTTGCTGATCCGGCTGCCACGCGGCGTATATGTGGTGGGCGGCCGCGTGATTGAGCTCGAAGCGCTGATACGCGATACCGATCCGCTGACGCAAGTCGGTGGCGCCATCTTGCAAGAGCTGGTCAATGAAACGGGCTGCGACGTCTTGCTGTCGAATGTATATGGCGATCACCTCATGAACGTCTTCCACCAGCCCGGCGTGGAGGCATTGGGACTTTCCTATTTTCGAGGGCGCAATTTGCCATGGTTCAAGGGCTCGCCGTCGAAGGCTGTCCTGGCGTTCTTGCCGCGTGCGCGCGTGCGCCACTTGTTTGACGCGACGTTCGGCGCACAGGCCGACGAAGCGCAGTGGACGGCTGCGGTCAAGGAGCTCAGGGCGATACGCAAGGCCGGTTACTGTGTCAGCCTGGGCGAACTCGATCCTGATGTTGTCGGTTTCGCGGCCCCCGTCGTCCTCGAAAATGACGTCATTGGCAGCGTCTCGCTGACCTGTTCCAGGAAGCGGGCCAGATTGCTGAACCAGGAAAGTATCGGCAATTCGCTCCAGACCCAATGCGCCGAATTGGCTCGTCGTTTGTCCGCCAGCGACATGCCGCCGGCCGATACCTAACCCATCTTTGCCACCGTTGGCCAAAAACGAAACGATACGCCGCTCAACATACTGTTCGCCCTTGCACAGCACCGTTCATCAAGGGCTACGCTGCGCGTAACCCTTGGTCGCTTGGCTTACCCTCAACACCTGTGCTCGCTTGAAGACCAGCTTGAAGAGGTCGAGCACTTGTGTGCTTGCAGAGCGTAGCGACAGCCAGCAATATGCGGCCCGGCGCGGATAGGCGAGGCGCCCCATCAAGCGGAATGGGGGCGTGGTAGCTGGCGCTGGCATGATGCCGTGTCGTGATGCGTCGTTTGATTGGGAGTCAAGACACGCAATCCATGTGGCCGACGGGCTCAGCGTCGCTATTGGCACAGGCATGCCCGTATGTTATTACATCAAACAGAGCGTCATTGAGGTACGTCAATATCAGTAGAAATAGGAAGAATAATATTATTCCTATGACTTGAACCACGGAGGCGATCATGAATCTGTCGGGCGAGCTGTATGAGCGTATCTGTGTTGCAGCCGATGCCTTGCATGCGCAAGGTGGTGGGGCGGCGTTTCCGACGGTCGATGCGGTGCGCAAGGCGGCCAGGGTCAGCATGAACGATGCCAGTGCGGGCATGCGCGAGTGGCGCCGCGCACATACCGTGCAGGCAAACGCGGCTGCGGTCGCCGTGCCCGAGAAGGTCCGCGAAGCGGGAATGACTGCCCTGGCGGGCGTATGGAGCGAGGCGCAGGCGCTGGCGGGCGAGTCGCTGCATCTGGCGCAAAGTGCCTGGGACGCGGAACGCACTGAATCCGAGGTGCTGGCGCGGCAACTGGCCGATGCCTATGAAGTGCTGGCGGCTGACTTTCAGGCGTGCCAGGCGCAGCTCGACATTTCTCGTGCCGAGGCGCAGGAAATGGCGCACGAGAAGGAGCGCTTGCTTGCCAGCTTGACCGAAGCGCAGGCAACTGCCACGCTGGCAAACGCGCGCACGCGGGAGATCGAACGCCGCGCTCTTGAATTGCGGACGGAACTTGACCATGCGCACCAGGACATGGCCCATGCCAGGGCCGAACTGGCGCAGACGCATCTGAACTACGGTAATGAAATGAAGGCAGTCAGGGCGGAAGCGGCTGCCCTTGATCTGACGGTGTCGCGGAAGTGACGCATTCCCAGGCAGGAGGATCCGGCGGGTGACGCCGTCATGGCGCCGTCGCTTGACGCACGCGGCATCGCTTGCACGTGGTGCGCCTGCGGTGAACGCCCAGCATTAAAATGCCTGGCTACCGAACGAATTGGCCGGTTTTACGTCCTATCGATAAACAGGAGCGTATTGATGAAGCAACGAGTCTTGGTGATGAACGGGCAGCGCCTGCTGCAAAACGAGCAGGGCGGGCAGTGGGCCACCAGCAAGGTTGACAAGGCCGGCGCGATCAAACCTGGCATCTACGATATCTATCTGGCGGGAATGGCCGACAAGGCGAAGACGTATGATGGTGTCATCCTGCACGCCGATGGCGCCAGCGTGTATCAGCAGGTGGGCAAGACATTGATCAAACACGCTGCCAGCGATTTCGCTAAAGTACCTGAGACGGGCATCGACTCCAGTGTCAGCTACCAGGACGGCCATGCGCTCAGCAGCAGCTCGACCGTCAGGCAGGGGCGCAAGTTGAGCCGATAGGGTATGCCGCTAAAACCGGAGGCGAGATCATGAGCAGGTCCATGGACAGGCCGCAGCAAGCCGTTGCCACCCCAGCCAGTGCACGAGCTGCCGGCGGCACCGCCGAGATGCAGGCCGACGCGCAGCTGTACCAGGCGGCCGAAGAGCAGTTGGAACAGGCCGCGATGATCGCTTCGGCACCGCTGGAATCGCCATACAGTATGGGGCTGGCGGCGCAGGTCGAGGCAAAGCACGAGCAGGTGGAGCGCATCGAGGACAGGCTAGAGAGCCTGATCGAATCGCAGACATCGCGCCTGCAGCGCACGCAGATGCAGCAGCCGGGTTTGCTGGCGTTTCCCGGCACGCGCACGCAATGGCAACAGCAGGTGCAGCAGCAACAGAAGTCCCTGCAGCGCCTGCTGGGCCGCCTTGAACTGGTACGCGAGGTGCGCGACAGCATGGGCGTGCATGCGCCGCGCATCGAGGAGTTGGCCGCGCGCAAGCTTCGTCTCCAGCATCCCGAACTGGCCAGCGAGTGGGATGCGCTGCAGCAGGCGCAGCGGTTGCACCAGCTGCTGCAGCGCCAGAGGACAGAACAGCAGGGCTTCGAACGCGGCCAGGTGATTCAGTCGGGACGCAGCATGCGATTGGGACTATCGCAGCACGATCCATAAGACCAGCGCCGCCGCCAGCATGGTGAACATGGACGCGATCACGTTCAACATTGCCATGACCCGGGCAGCGTGCACAGGGCTGGCGAGTTGTTGCAGGGCCTCGGCGATTTCCTGGCGCGCGGCCCTTGCCGCCTGCTGTCCTCCCTCCTGCATGGCAGCTGCCATGGATTCCCTGGCGGCCGCCAGCGCCGCATTGACGATGCGTTCGGCCTTTTCCCTGGTGTCCGTGCTCCAGCGGCGCGATAGCTCATCCATTTCCTGCTTGAACTGATCCAGCTGGACCTGCTGGGCCTTGGCACTGTCCTGCAGCAGGCGGCTGTTGATGGTTTGCAAAATCAGAATCGGATCGTCGCGCGAGACGGCGATGCCGTGTTTTGCGGCAATTTCCCGTAGTAGTTCCTCGGTCTGGTCGCCCATCACAGCACCATCGCGGCATCGAGCTCGCCGTAGACCAGGCGCCGGATGATGCCCAGGCGCTGGCGCGTCATGATCGACAGGGATTCCTGTGCCAGCGCCTCGTCGAAGGTCAGGCGGTGTTGCAGCATGTCGGCCAAGTCGCGTCCAAAAGTTTCCTTTTTCAGCACGGGCAGCCGGACGATGGCCGACAGGCGTTCCTTGTTGGCCAGATAGGTTTTCATCTGTTCGAAACCATTGCCCTCGTATTCGACCGGGCCCCAGTAGGGGTTGAGCCAGGCGATGAAGCGGGTTTCCGCCGGAAACTGGCTGGCAATGTGGGCAAAGCCGCTGATGGTATCGAGCAGGGCCTGGCCGCCTGTGATGACGGTATGCACGATCAACTCGTGGCCCAGTTCTTTCAGCAAGGCCGGGATCTGGTTGCTGATCAGGTAGTGCGACAGCGGCACGAAGGAGCTGGCGCCATTGTCGATGATGGTGTCCCCGTGCTCCTGTGCCACCAGATCGATGAGGGCATCGAAGCCGCGCGGATCGATCTCATTGTCCTCCATCAATTCGATGCGCCGTACCTGCAGCGCCTGGTAACCATGGAAGGTGGCATTCACTGGATCGGTGTCGATGCACAGCGGCATGCGGGCCTTGCTGAGCATATATTGGGCGAGGACGGCGGCGATCAGTGACTTGCCGACGCCACCTTTACCCTGCAGCATCATGTGGATATGGGCCATTACAGTAGCTCCTTTTTGTTCGGAATCGGGTTGAAATGAAAGCCGGCCGGCGCCGGTGCTGGCCTGGGCGCGATAGTGTCCGGCCTCTGCACTGCCGCGCTGGCCGTTCGGGATGCAGGTCGGTGGAGCTCCGGAAGCTCCTGGGCTGGGCTGCTGGATTTCTGCATGCGATGCACGTGCTTCAGGAAAGTGTCGTAGCCGAACGGTATGCGTCCCGATGCATGCAGATGGCGCCAGATGGTATTCATGGCAAAGCCCGCCGCCAGCGCGGCGCGGACATCGTCGCTGACGGCCAGAAAAGCGACCTGATACTGGTCACGCCGCGCTGGATGGTTGCGTTTGAGCCAGTCACTCAGTTGTTCGGCATAGGGTTTCTCCATGGTATTTATTCCCCCTCATGTTGTGCGGAACATGCACGGTTACACCACAAATCTGGCACGGTTGAACCACAAATCTGACACGGTCGAACCCTGATATGCCACGGTTGAAAGCAGATAAGGCCTTTAAAGGCCTTTTCGGAATAGTGACCGATACAATCCGCTCCGTTTTGTGCCAGAACAAGGGTTAAACCGAAAGCCTGTCCTACGATAAAAGGGTTCGGTCGCTGTAAGGGCCGGGGCAGGATAGGTGAAGTTAGCTAACCGGCAGGCCGGTTATCTATCTTCACAATGCTCCTTATTCGCGCCTGCGGCGCTCAACGGACATCCTGCTCTGCGAGGCCTGCGCGTGCCGCGCCAACCAGGAGGACGCCATGGATGAATCAACACAAGCCACTACCCGCAAGGCCCGGCAGCTGCGCGTGCCGGTGCTGCCCGCCGAAGAGGCGCAGATCAAGCGGCTGGCAGCCGCAGCAGGCTTGCCGGTGGCGGCCTATCTGCGTAAGGTGGGGCTGGGCTACCGGCTGCCGGCCATCCTCGATCACCGGCGCGTCGAGGAACTGGCGCGCATCAATGGCGACCTGGGCCGGCTGGGCGGCCTGCTGAAGCTCTGGCTGGCGGACGACATGCGCACCGCTGCATTCGGCGAGGCGACGATCCGCGCCGTCTTGTCGAAAATTGCTGATACCCAGGATGAATTGCATGCCGTGATGCGTGCCGTGGTATTGCGGCAACCGGGGACGAAGAATTTAGCCGCTAAAGAAATTGCCTGCACTGGCAGGGCACCGGCGGCAGGGCTATAGGGGGAGAGCAGCATGATCGCCAAACATGTTCCCATGAAAGTAGCGAAGAAGAGCGGCTTTGCCAGTCTCCTGGCATACCTGGCCGATGCGCAGGCCAAGCGGGAGCGCGTCGGCTGCGTGACCGTCACGAACTGCCAGTCGGACCAGGCCGCATTCGCCATCACCGAGATCTTGAACACCCAGGCGCAGAATCAGCGCGCGTTATCGGACAAGACCTATCACCTGATTCTCAGCTTTCCGGCCGGCGAGGAGCCGGCACCGGCCGTGCTACAGGCCGTGGAAGCGCGCATCTGCCAAGGGCTGGGGTATGGCGAACACCAGCGCATCAGCGTCGTGCACCACGATACCGACAACCTGCATGTGCACATCGCCATCAACAAGATCCATCCGTCCCGCTACACCATCCACCAGCCGTACCGGGATCATGTCACCCTGGGATTGTTATGCGCCACACTGGAAGAAGAATTCGGCTTGCGGCGTGACAACCATCAAGCGCGGCAGACGGGCGCCGCCAGCCGTGCCATGGACATGGAACGCCATGCCGGCATCGAGAGTCTGCTGGGGTTGGTGCGCCGCACATGCCACGCGCAGATGCAGGACGCGGCAACATGGCAGGAATTGCACGGCGTGCTGCAAGCTCACGGCCTGGTGCTGCGCGAACGCGGCAACGGCCTTGTCATTCTGGCCCAAGACGGCACTGCCGTAAAGGCCAGCTCGGTGCACCGCGACTGTTCCCGGGCACGCCTGGAGGCGCGGCTAGGGTCCTTTGTTCCGGGGCCAGCCGGGATAGACGACGGGCATGCCAGCTATGTGCGTCAGCCGCTGCGCTTGCGCGTCGCAACTGTGGAACTGTATGCGTGCTACCAGGAACAGCAGCAGGAAGCCATCCGGGTGCGCACCGATGCTTTGGCTGGGGCACGTGGGCAGCACAAGCGGCTGATCGCCGAGGCGAAGCGCCGGGGCAGGCTCAAGCGGGCGGCAATCCAACTCATTCAATGTGGCCCCCTCGCCAAGCGCATCTTATATGGGGCCACCGCCAGCACTCTGATGGCGGAAATCGAACGCGCCAACAGCAGCTACCTCGCGCAGCGCCGTGCCATCCGCAGCCAGCATGGCCGCTTTGCATGGGCCGACTGGCTGCGCGCCCGTGCCGCGGCTGGCGACGCGCAGGCGCTGGCCGCCCTGCGCGCACGCGACGGTGCGCACGGTTTGGCAGGCAACACCCTGGCGGGCAGGGGAAACCGGCCGCTGGTCCCGGGCGGTTTGCTGCAGGACAGCGTCACCAAACATGGCACGCTCATTTATTGCGCTGGCTCTACCACGATACGCGACGACGGGCATAAGCTGAAAATCACGCGCGGTGCCACGCAAGCGGGCTTGCAGGTGGCGCTGGACATGGCGCTGTCGCGCTATGGCAGCTGCCTGCATATCGGCGGTAGCGCCGTGTTCCAGGACCAGGTCATCCAGGCGGCGGCTGCCGCGCACTTGGCGGTCACGTTCGACGACGCCGTGCTGGAGCGGCGCCGGCAGGAACTGTTACGTGCACATGGCACGAAGGAGAGCCAGGATGAGCAAGCAAGGAAACCTCTCAGTAACGAGCAGCCCCGTAAAGGCACAGCGCGACGCGCTGCTGGAGCAGGCGCTGGAGTCCCTGGAGCGCCCGTCGCCACAGAGGCCAGAGCAGGAACGACCGGATCCCAGTCCCAGCCCGACCCTGGCGGCGTTGGACGCCATCCGCCGCCCGCAGCTAGGCACCGCCTGCGAGAGCTGCCGCAACTCGGTATGGTTCGCATCGGCAGTGGAGCTGAAGTGCTATTGCCGCGTGATGTACCTGGTCACATGGAGCAGCAAGGAGCCGCAGCAGATCAGCGCGTGCGACGGCATGTTCCTGGGCGGGGAGGAGTAGCGCAATTGCAGGAATCGGCGTCGGCGGCGGTGGATGCTTTCCTTCTTGAGCGGGAACAAACAAGGCCTGGATTGTCCGATATACCGAAATTTGAACGATATGATGGTGTCAAGGGGAGCGCTGTTTTTGCAGGGTTGCACGAGTCGGGCGGTCAGATGCTGGCGCTTTTGGCGCGGGGCGAGGTAACGATGGTCCTGCCAGTAAGTGGCGCAGCGGCAAGGCGCTTGCAGCAGCTTGCTCCTGGCGATGCCGTCAGCGTGACGCTTAAGGGCGTCATCAAGACAAAAGGACGGACCAGATGAAAGACAGGTTCAATAATGCAGTCGGCCCCCAGGTGCGCAGTGCGCGGCGCGGCGCCGGCAAGGCCATTCCCGCGCTGGCCGCGCTCACCCTCGTTGGCGGCTTGCAGGCGGCCACCCAGTTCTTTGCCCACGCTTTCCACTACCAGGGCGCGCTGGGCTGGCATGCCAGCCAGGTGTATCCACCATGGGCCATCCTTGGCTGGGCGGCCAAGTGGCGTGGCCAGTACCCGGATGCGCTGATGCAGGCGGGCAGCGTGGGCATCAGCGTCGCCGGCATCGGCCTGATCGCGCTGCTGGTAGCCAGGATGATCTCGGTGAATTCGGCCCGCGCCAGCGAGTACCTGCACGGCTCGGCCCGCTGGGCGAATATCCGCGATATCCGCGCCGCCGGCCTGCTGTCCAGGCCGCGCTCGTTGTGGCAGTTGCTGGCCGGGCGGGCGCAGCCTGCCAGCGCTGGCGTGTACGTGGGTGCATGGCTGGACCGGGCAGGGCAGCAGCATTACCTGCGCCACGATGGGCCGGAACATGTGCTGACGTACGCGCCCACGCGGTCCGGCAAGGGCGTTGGGCTGGTGGTGCCGACCCTGCTCGCGTGGCCGCAGAGCGCCGTCATCACCGACTTGAAAAGCGAGCTGTGGGCGCTGACCTCGGGTTGGCGCCAGAAATATGCCAGGAACAAGGTGCTGTATTTCGAGCCGGCGGCCGCCAAGGGCAGCGTGTGCTGGAATGCGCTCGACGAGATTCGCCTCGATACCGAGCACGAAGTGGGCGACGTGCAGAATCTCGCCACCCTGATCGTCGACCCTGACGGCAAGGGGCTGGAGACGCACTGGCAAAAGACCAGCCAGGCACTGATCGTGGGCGTCATCCTGCATGCGCTGTACAAGGCGCGCGCCGAAGGCACGACGGCCACCTTGTCCGTGGTCGACGCCATGATGGCGGACCCGAGCCGGGGCATTGGCGAGTTGTGGATGGAAATGATCACCTACAGCCACGCCGCCGGGCGCAATCATCCGGTGGTGGGTTCGGCCGCGCGCGACATGCTCGACCGACCCGAGGAGGAAGCGGGCTCCGTGTTGTCGACAGCCAAATCCTATTTGTCGCTGTACCGCGACCCCATTGTCGCGCGTAACGTGAGCCGCTCGGAATTTTGCATCCGCGACCTGATGCACCTCGACAGTCCCGTCAGCCTGTACATCGTCACGCAGCCGACGGACAAAGCGCGCCTGCGCCCGCTGGTGCGCGTGCTGGTCAACATGATCGTGCGCCAACTGGCCGACCGCGTCAGCTTTGAAAACGGGCGTCCCGTCGCGCGTTACAAGCATCGGCTCCTGATGATGCTCGATGAATTCCCCAGCCTGGGCAAGCTGGACATCATGCAGGAGTCCTTGGGCTTCCTTGCGGGCTACGGCATCAAATGCTACCTGATCTGCCAGGACATCAACCAGCTCAAGAGCCGCGAAACGGGCTATGGCCCCGATGAAAGCATCACGTCGAGCTGCCATATCCAGAATGCCTACCCGCCGAACCGGATTGAGACGGCCGAGCACCTGTCCAAGCTGACGGGCCAGACCACGGTGGCCAAGGAGCAGATTACGACGAGCGGCCGCCGCACCAGTGCCTTGCTGGCCCAGGTGTCGCGCACCATCCAGGAGACGCAGCGCCCGCTGCTTACGCCCGACGAGTGCCTGCGCATGCCTGGCCCCGTTAAGTCGGCCAGCGGCGACATCGAGAAAGCTGGCGACATGGTTATCTATGTAGCCGGCTATCCGGCGATCTACGGCCGCCAACCGCTTTACTTCCGGGATACGGTCTTTCAGGCGCGCGCCTCGATTCCCGCGCCGGGCAAAAGTGACAAGCTGCACCACACGCACCGGCCTGCGGCCGGGGAGGGCATACGGCTATGAATAAGGCATGCATGAAACTGGCGGCCTGGAGCGCCATGCTGGGCGTCGCGCTGCTGGTACTGGGCATGGTTGGACATCTGACAGGCGCGCGCGTCAACGTCAGCCGCAGCATCCCACTGGGCCTGTACTGGACCAGCAGCGCACCAGTATCGCCCGGGCGCTACGTGATGTTCTGTCCGCCCCAGCTGGGCGTGTTCGATGAGGCGCGGCGGCGCGGCTACATCGGCGCGGGATTCTGCCCTGGCGGCTATGGCTACATGATGAAGAAAGTGCTAGGTACAGGCAATGACTCGGTCAGCGTGGCGTCCGATGGCGTGCGCGTCAACGGGCGCCTGCTTGCGCGCAGCGCGCCGCTGGCCGCCGACGGCAATGGCCGTCCCATGGCCCGGTTTCAGTCCGACAAGTACATCCTCAGCGAGTACCAGTTGCTCCTGATGGCGGACGCCAACCCCAGGTCATTCGACGCGCGCTACTTCGGCCCGGTCCAGCGCGCGCAGGTCCGGGCCGTGATCGTTCCGGTGCTGACCTGGTAGGGCATCCCTCTTTTCCAAGCACCTATGACAGGATGAGCTCTACGATGAGCCAGCAAGATATGGGCAGCGGCAGCGAGATGGCAGACGCGCAAGCCATGGCAGCCGTCCTGCGCGAGAAACTTGATGATGCCGCCGTGCCTGGCGGTGTGGCCGAGTTCGCGCCGGACGAGGCCGAGCAGGCGGGCGCCTTTGCGGAGGATGCCCTGGACGAACAGGATGCGGCGGCGGGCGCCATCGACCTGGCCGATGCCAGCGCGCCGCCTCCCTTGATAAGGAGCAGAGACCATGAGCGACATACCCAAGTCACTGATTGAAACGATCGCCGACAAGTTGATAGCGCAGTTGAAGGAGGGTACGGCACCCTGGCAAAAGCCGTGGCAGCCGGGCGAGCCGGGAGCATTCCTGCCATTCAATCCCACCACGAGCAAGCGCTACAAGGGCATCAACGCCCTGCACCTGATGAGCGAAGGCTATGCGGACCAGCGCTGGATGACCTACAAACAGGCCGCCTCCGCCGGTGCGCAGGTGCGGCACGGCGAGAAGGGCACGCCCATCCAGTACTGGAAATTCAGCGAGGAGCAGGGCCAGACGGATGCCGGCGGCAAGCCGGTGCTGGGTAGCGACGGCCACCAGGCGAAGCAGGCCGTCAGGCTGGAGCGGCCCCAGATGTTCTTTTCGACGGTATTCAACGCAGCGCAGATCGATGGCCTGGCGTCTTTGCCACCCCGGGCACCTGCTGCCTGGGTGCCTGCCGAACGGGCGGAGACGATACTGCAGGCGTCAGGCGCAGCGATTGAGCACGGCGGACGCGACAGCGCCTTCTACCGGCCGTCGACCGACACCATCCACCTGCCAGACAAAGGGCAGTTCGCCACGGCAGACAATTACTATGCGACGGCGCTGCATGAACTGGGACACTGGACCGGGCATGCCACGCGGCTCGACCGTGACCTTGTCCACCCCTTCGGCAGCGAAGGGTATGCGCGGGAAGAGCTGCGCGCGGAAATTGCCAGCATGCTGTTGGGGGACGAGCTGGGCATCGGCCACGATCCCGGCCAGCATGCGGCGTATGTCGGATCGTGGATCAGGGTACTGCAGTCCGATCCGCTGGAGATTTTCCGCGCCGCCTCCGGGGCCGAGAAGATCCAGGCGTATGTGCTGGGGCTGGAACAGGTGCAGACGCTGGCGCAGGCTGCGGCACCGCAGCAGCAGGCGCTTGCTACAACGGATGATGCACGCATCATTGTCAGCGAGCGCGTTGGCGGAAAGGATCTTTTTTCGCAGTCGTTTGCCACCCTGGACGAAGCGGCGCGCTGCTATGTGACGAAGTCGGCGGGTGCCAACCGGAGCATGGCCGCTGCCGACGGGCGAGTGCTCGCCAGTGTCGTGTGGGGCCCGGACGGCGATTTCGAATGCGAGCGCTTTGCTACGCCGGAAGTCGAAGCTGTGGTGGCTGTGGCGCAGAACGGTTACTGGAAGACGCTCGATGCTGTGCAAGAAAATACGCGCGCGGACCAGACAGCAGGGGAGGTTATCATGCTGGCGGAAACGAAAAATGAAGGTGACAGCGAGGTGGTGCAGGCGCAGCTGGCACAGTTTGAGCAGGGCAGCGGGCAGACGCCTGCGGGCCAGGCTGTTCCTGGCGAATCCGTCATACTGCTTGCCGTGCCATTCAGGGAAAAAGAGGAAGCCAAAGCCCTGGGTGCCCGCTGGGACAGGGCGGCGCAATCGTGGTCAGTGCCGCCAGGCGTCGATCCAGCCGTGTTTGATAAGTGGCACAGTAAACCCGCTGCGGATGGCACTGGCGGACAGGCGCCGCGAGACGGCGAAGAAGCCGCGCCGCACCAACCGCGCCGATACCTATCCGTGCCCTACGGCGAACGCAAGCTGGCCACGGCCGCTGGCGCTGCATGGGACAAGGTGGCGAAGTCCTGGTATGCGGGAGCGAAGGCGAACATGGCGCGGTTGGCACGTTGGATACCCGGCAAGGTCGGCGTCCAACAGGACCCGGTCATGACCGCACAAGAGGAGTTTGCTGGCGCGCTGCGCAGCTTGCGCTGCGTGGTGAGCGGCGAGCATCCCATGATGGATGGACGAAAGCACCGGATCACCGTGGAAGGCGAAAAGCATAGCGAGCATTCCGGTTCCGGCTTTTATGTCGCCCACATGGACGGCCATCCGGCAGGGCATATCAAGAACAACAAGACCGGCGAAGCAATGGACTGGAAACACAAAGGCTATACGCTGGACCCGGAGCAGAAAGCGCGGCTGCAAGCTGAAGCTGCTACTAAGTTGCGACAACGCTTGGCCGAGCAGGAGCAGCTGCAGGAGGCTGCCGCCAGCCGCATCGCGCGGCAGATGGCTGGCCTGGTGCCGATGACCGAACCGACGCCGTATCTGGTATCGAAAGGGCTACTGTCCACCCCGGGTGTATTCACCGACAAGACGGGCAAGACCAGCTACATTCCGGCCATCGATGTCGATGGCAAGCAGTGGAGCATGCAGTACATCGGCGAGGACGGCGCCAAGCGCTTCGCGCGCGACAGCCGCAAGACAGGCTGCTTCCATGCCGTCGGAGGCCTTGACGCGCTGGTTAATGCGCCAGCACTGGTCATCGCGGAAGGCTATGCGACAGCCGCCAGTCTGTCCAGGTCACTTGGCTTCGCCACGGTCGCCGCCTTCGACTCCGGCAACCTGCCGCTTGTGGCGAAGGCGCTGCACGGCCGTTTTCCGGCCAAACCGGTGATCATCGCCGGCGACAACGACCAGCATCTGGAAGCAACGCAGGGCATCAACCCCGGCAAGGACAAGGCGCAGGAGGCGGCCCACCTGACCGGCGGCCGTGTGCTGCTGCCCATCTTTGCGCCGGGTGAGCTGGCGGCCGACCCGAAGGGATACACCGATTTCAATGACCTAGCCAGTAAGAGCCGGCTGGGAATGGATGGGCTGGACCGACAGGTGCGGCCAGCCGTGGAGTCTGCCATCGAAAGCCGGCATGCCAATAGCAATCAAGATGCCTTGTCTATTACACGGGAACCGCTGCAGCGCCGGCTGGTCAGGTCTGGGCAGCAATGACTACGTGCATGGCGCCAGCCATTGTGCGCGAACCGGAGAGTTGCAAGGTCGGCGTAGACGCGCGCATCGCCATCGGCGGCACCGCCTACCTGGCGGAGCCGGACATGGCCGGCGAGACCGTTGTCCTGCAGTGGGCTTGTTCGACGACGAAACATAGAAATCGTTGTGCGAGACGTCAAAACCGCAGCACAGGACAGTGACGCGATATTCGAGTCAGTTTGTCTTTATGATCACGTACTTGGCAGGGACTCCCGCGCGAAGTATGCTGCCGCCATTTTTACGATATCGCGCTCCATGCGGGCTTCTGCGAACTCTTTACGAAGCTTGCTTACCTTGGCCTCAAGTTCGGGTATAGAGCGGCTGCCAGGAGCTACTTTGGACGACGTGCCGCGCCTTGCCGCTGACCAGCGTTCCCTTGGGAATGGCGAGGCGTAAGGCGGCGCCTTCCTGCGTCAGGCCCTGCGTCAAGAGCAGCTTTGCCGCTTCTTCCCGAAGCTCTGACGTGTATGTTGCTGAGCGTTTCATAAATTCTCTAGTTGGTGAAGTCTATCAAACCAGAGTGTTCGAAAAAGCCAGGGAACATCAGGTTGACTCTATTTGATATATGTGAAGAATTCATCGGCCCCGTATCATTCGATTCTGTGAATAGCTGCGTGCAACCAAAAGCGTTTTACACCGGGGTGAGTGAGTCGTATCTTCAACGGTATTAAAAAATAAAGGTCTTCAGGCCATTGTGCCCGGGCGAATTCGGGGCGCAACCGGCATCTACGCGTCGTGCTGGATCACTCTCCGGCGATGAGCGATACAACATTTGCCTCGCATTCCGATCGGCGTATTTCGCCAGAGCGGTGGCCCGCACCTGCCCAAATTTACAAGGAGAGAAAGAAAATGAATATCATCGGACCGGATGCATTGGTATTTGGCGTGGACAATGTCGCGGCATGCGCTCAGTACTTGAAGGACTATGGTTTGTTTCATGTTGACGTTACTGAACAGGGAGGGCGTTTCGAAGCCCTGGATGGCACGGCGATCGTGATCGCTGCTTCGGATGACCCTGCATTACCGCCTTCGATGGGTACGGCCTCGTGCCTGCGCAAGACGATTTATGGCGTAGCTGACAGCGCCACAGTCGATGCGATCGCATCCGAGCTTGGCCGCGACCGCGAAGTCAAGCGCTTCGTCGACGGCTCGATCGAAGTGGCTGACGACATGGGATTTGTACTCGGCTTTCAGGTGACGATACGCCGCAAGATTGACGTCAAGGCAGAGGCCATCAATTCACCCGGCTCGCAGCCAGGCCGCCCGGTGAATGCGCTGGGCGCAATCGAAGATGCCGATTGCACACCTTTGACCTTGTCCCATGTCGTGTACTTCGTGCCGGACGAGGTAAAGGCGGCAAAGTTTTACACCGAGCGCCTGGGTTTTCGCTGCACCGACCGCCTTGACGGCGCGGGATCGTTCCTGCAGCCTGCAGGCACCGTTGACCATCACACACTGTTCCTGATCCAGACGCCACCATTCATGAAGGGCGTCGAGCATTTTACCTTCCATATGTCCGGTCCGACGGCCGTGTTGCAGGCCGGATACCGCTTCGTCGCCAAGGGCTACGAGTCGTTCTGGGGGCCGGGTCGCCATCGCATGGGTTCTAACTGGTTCTGGTATTTCAACAGTCCATTGGGCTGCCACGTCGAGTACGACGCCGACATGGACCACCACGACGCCTCCTGGGTGGCACGCGATTTGCCGGCGGGCGCCGACGCTTCGCAGCTGTTCCTGTTCAAACAGACCGACAAGTGGGCTCCGTCCGGCCCCCCTCCGGCGGCCCAGGCGCAAAAGGCGGCCTAATGCGTTATAAGGCTTAATAGGCATCAAAGGCGGCATATCCTTGCCGTCATTCTGAAAATGAACTGCGGCCGCGCCGCGCCTTTGGGCGCTGGCGCGCGCTGGTGCTGGCGATTGCCAGCGCGGCGCAACGCCAATCGCAGCGACAGGTCCAGGCGACGCTGTGACAATGCTCGTGCTTGACTCTGTTCACTCTGGACAGGCAATTCCGGAGCTTCGCTCCCGGTACTGTGGCAAATGTTCCCAACCTTAAAAAAATGAGACCGCTGGGTCATGTCGGGTCGGATCGCGATCGGCATGCCTTGTGCCCGCGCCGCACAACCTATGCCTGGGTCGGCCCCGGTCCGGCACGCCTGACACTCCTCACGTGATGCGGTGATACCTCTGATTTGTCAAAAATACCAACTCTGATTTAGTCCGCGTGACATTTCTCTTTCGGTCGATTGCAACTAGCATCGTCGAACGGGTATGCAATCAAAGTGCGACATGAGCAGGTTTCGATCGGACAGTACCCAGAACGGTAATTGCCGTGAAAAATCATAACTATAAGGAGGAACAATGGAAGAGACTAACATTCAGAGATGCGTGCCTGGACGGGGGTGGCTGGAAACCGTGCTGTCGAAGCGCCCGATCGCTGTGGCCGCTGCGGCGCTTCTGGCGACGTCGTCCGCGTCCGCGTTCGAGTTCAATACCGGAACGCCGGATCTCAAGCTTCGCTGGGACAATACGGTCAAGTACAGCAGTGCATTCCGTCTCAAGGATGCCTCTGCGATGCAGACGACAATTGGCGAAAACACCATCAACTTCGACGACGGCGATCGTAATTTCAGCAAGGGCCTCATTTCGAACAGGGTCGATCTGTTGTCCGAGCTGGACCTGACTTATCAGAATGTGGGGGCCCGTGTTAGTGGCGCCGCATGGTACGACTCTGTCTACAATCGCGCCACGGACAACAGCTCGCCCTTCGGCGCTACCTACAATCCCATTTCGGTGCCGAATACGCAGTTTCCAAACGCCACTCGCGACTTGCACGGCCGCAAGGCCGAGTTACTCGACGCCTTCCTGTTCGCCAAGGGCGAGGTCGGCGGCATGGCCGGTGCCGTTCGTGCCGGCCGGCATGCGTTGGTCTTTGGCGAGACCCTTTTCTATGGCAGCAATGGTATTGCCGCAGCCCAGCAGCCGATCGATATCGTGAAGGCGCAATCGGTTCCCAATACCCAGTTCAAGGAATTAATACGGCCGGTTGGTCAAGTATCCGGCCAACTGCAGTTGAACCCGGACATGAGTATCGGCGGCTACTATCAATACCGTTGGCAGGCACATCGCCTACCTGCGGTCGGCAGCTATTTCTCCTCTGCCGATTTCCTGGATCAGGGAGGTGAGCGACTGTTCACTGGGGTCGATCCGGCGACAGGACGCCTGCTTGCCGCAACACGTGGCAGGGACTATCGCGCCAAGGACAGCGGCCAGGGTGGCTTCCAGTTCAAATGGACGCCGGAAGGCGGCGCGGTGGATCTTGGCTTCTATGCCGCCCGCTATAACGATAAGGCGCCCCAAGTGGTGCTGCGTCCGGCGCTGGGCGATTATGGACTGTACTACCACGAGGGCATCCGCACGGCCGGCGTCAGCGCCAACACCACTGTGGCCGGCTTTAACGTGGGCTTGGAAGCGTCGGTGCGCCACAATACGCCGTTGAGCAACACCGCCACCGCCGACTTGTTCGGGGTAGTGCCCGCCGCTTTTGGCGGTCCGCTCGCCGCGGCCGACAACCGCGATAACGTCACTTACCCGGTTGGGAAAACTGCGCATCTGAATATATCGATGTTGGCCACGCTGCCTGCCAGCAGGGTCGCACAGGAGGCCGCGCTGGTCGCCGAGATCGCATGGAACCGGGTGACGAGCATTACCCGCAATGCCAGCGCGATCGATCCGAATGCGCAGCGCGATGGCCTTTCCATGCGCGCGGTGTATACGCCGACTTACCGCCAAGTCTTGTCCGGGCTGGATGTCGACGTACCGATCGGCATTGGCTATACACCACAGGGCCGCTCATTGGCGCTGGGGCCATCCTTTGGACCCGACAACGGCGGCGACATCAGCATCGGACTGAATGGCGTGTACGAGAGCGCTTGGTACTTCGGTCTGACTTACACCCATTACTACGGCGGTGAAGCGACGAACGCCACGGTAACGCATGCTCCGCAAAATCAGCCGCAGATAGCCTTCAATTTTCGTCAAACGCTGAAAGACCGCGACTTTATTTCGTTGTCGGTACGTCGGGCATTTTGATTTCAAGCAATTCAATAAACAAAAAGGAGACAACAATGAAAATTACCCTTGGCCTCATGATGGCGTTGCTCTGCGGCGGCCTTGGCTGCGGTGGCATAGCGTTGGCAGCAGTATCGACGAATGAAGCGGCGGAGTTGGGCAAGAACCTGACCCCACTAGGCGCGGAAAAAGCTGGCAACAAAGATGGCAGCATACCGGCGTGGGACGGCGGCTATATCAAGCCGTTGCCCGGCTTCAAAAATGGCGGCCGGCGCGACCAGGATCCCTATGCCAGTGAAAAGCCGTTGTACTCGGTCACTGCCAAGAACATGGATCAATACGCCGACAAGCTGACTGACGGCACCAAGGCGATGCTGAAGAAGTACTCCAGTTATCGGCTGGACGTGTATCCCACCCATCGCACGGCGGCGGCGCCCCAGTGGGTGTATGACAACACGGCCAAGAATGCCACCCGCGCCAAGCTGAACGAAAACTTGGTGCCTACCGGCGCGTACGGCGGCATTCCGTTCCCGATTCCGAAAAGCGGCGCTGAGGCGATGTGGAACCACCTGCTGCGCTGGCGTGGCGCGGACTGGCAGTTCGATATGCAATCGGTGCTGGTCACGGCCGATGGGAAAGCCGTGTTGACGGTCGACGCGCTGGGTGACCAGAGCATGCCTTACTACTACAAGGATGGCTCGCCAGACAGCTTCAATGGTGCCTACTGGCTGCTGCGGCTAGTTAACGCCGGTCCGCCGATACGCGCCGGCGAAGCCATTCTTGGGCGCCTGAACATGAACCCTGACAAGGATCAGACATACGTCTATCTGGCCGGCCAGCGGCGTACTCGCAAGTTGCCGAATGCCTGCTGTGACACGCCGACCCCGTCCGCCGCAGGCGTCATGGCGTTCGACGAAATTGAGGTGTTTGGCGGGCGCATCGACATGTTCGACTGGAAGCTCGTAGGGAAAAAGGAGATCCTTATTCCGTATAACACTAACAAATCGCTGAAGCCGACCAGTTACGGCGAAATGCTCGGCCCGAAGCATCTTAATCCCGACTTCGTGCGTTGGGAGCTGCACCGTGTCTGGGTGGTGGAATCGACGTTGAAGCCGGGCCTGCGCCATGTCGCGCCGAAGAGCGTGTACTACATCGACGAGGATACCTGGCACGCGGTGCTGGGCGACCGGCGCGATGCCAACGGCCAGTTGTGGAAGACTTTGTGGCAGTTGCCGATGATGATGCCGGATTTTCCAGCCACCACATCGATGACGTTCGGCTTCTACGACCTGTTGTCGGGAACCTGGTTCGTCAGCAGCAATGGTAACGGAAAGGCCAGCCATTACAAGCAGATGCCGCAGTACTCCCCATCCACCTTTACCCCGGAAGCGCTATCCGGCGGTGGATTGCGCTAATGCGCGCGGTGACCGCAGCGGAAACAGGAACAATGATGAAATGTTTCAAACTGATGGTGCAGAACGTCTGCATAGCGCTGGTTCTGGCGCTCCCGCCAGCGGCGGCGCTGCATGCGCAGGGAGTGGCGGCGCCGCTCAACCGGCCCGCGACCATGACAGCCCACGCCGCACAGTCCGCGCTGATGGACCTGGCGCAGGCGGGCGGGCGGCTGGTGGCAGTCGGCGAGCGGGGTATTGTGGTGCTGTCGGATGACCAGGGCAAAACATGGCGACAGGGGCGTTCTCCGGTCAGCGTAACGCTGACAGCGGTGCGTTTCATCGACGCTCGGCAGGGATGGGCCGTGGGGCATGCCGGGGTGGTGCTGCACAGTGCCGATGGTGGCGAAAACTGGGTGCGCCAGCTCGATGGCGTACAGGCGGCGCGCCTGGCGCTAGAGGCGGCCAAGGCTGGCATGGCGGCGGAGGCAACTCCGCGTGCGCACAAACGTTTGGATCAGGCCGAGCAGCTGGTGAAGGATGGCGCTGACAAACCCTTCTTCGATCTCTATTTCGAGAACGACAAGACGGGCTATGTCGTTGGTGCCTACAACATGTTCTTCGGTACAAACGATGGCGGAAAAAGCTGGCAACCTTTATCCGAACGGCTCGATAATCCGACAGATGCGCACCTGTACGCTATCCGCGCCGCCGGCGCTAAGCTCTATATCGCCGGCGAGCAAGGCTTGCTGCTGCGCTCAGATGACAGTGCACGCAGCTTCACACGCCTGGCTTCTCCGTACCAGGGCAGTTACTTCGCGCTGAGCGCCTATCCCTCTGGCGAACTGATTGCTGCTGGCCTGCGCGGCAACGCCTACCGTTCGACCGACCATGGCGCCAGTTGGGACAAGCTGGAACTGGGGGCGCAAGCCTCTGTTCTCGCCACGGCCTTAAGTGGCAAGGGGAGGCTGCTGCTGGCCACGCAGGCTGGACAGATTCTCGAAAGCCAGGATCGCGGGCGAACCCTGCGTGCGATCGCCAGCAATCTCCCGCCTCTGACGCAACTTGCCGTGCTTCGCGACGACAGCCTGGTCGCCACCAGCCTGCGCGGCGTGTTGCGTATTCCAGCACAACCATGATGATGTGAGATTTGCATGAATCCTAATAAAACGCCGACCCAGCCGGTGATTCAGAGCCTTGAGCAATTCGATCCCCGCTCTGGCTCGATCGTCGAGCGCCTGCTGTTTAACAACCGTTTGATCGTCATAACCATCTGTCTGCTGATCACTGCGGTGCTGGGCTTCCAGGCCACCCGTCTGCAGCTCAACGCCAGCTTTGAAAAAACCATTCCGACAGGTCACCCATACATCGCCAACTATCTCAAGTATCAGAAGGAATTGAGCGGGCTGGGCAACGCGGTGCGCATCGCGGTCGACAACGAGCGCGGCACGATTTATGATCGCCGTTATCTCGACACCCTGCGCAAGATCAACGACGAAGTATTCCTGATTCCAGGTGTCGAGCGCGCAGCCATGAAATCGCTATGGACCTCGAATACACGTTGGGTAGGGGTGACGGAAGAAGGGCTGGAGGGGGGGGCGGTGATTCCCGACGGGTACGACGGCTCCGAGCGCAGCCTGCAACAGCTCGGCGCCAACATCGCCCGATCCGGTGAAGTCGGCCAAATAGTGGCGCTCGATGCCAAGTCCAGCGTTATTTACGTGCCATTGATGGCGCGCTATGCGGACGACCGGCCGTTCGACTACGTCGCATTTTCGGACGCACTGGATAAAATACGCGTCAAATACCAGGCCGATGGCATCGGTATCCATGTCACCGGCTTCGCCAAGCTGATTGGCGACCTGATCGATGGCCTGCGCGAGGTATTGCTATTTTTCGTGGCCGCCATCGTGATTGCTGGCGCTATGGTGTTCTGGTATACGCGTTGCATCCGCAGCACCATCCTGGTGGTGGCCAGTTCGCTGGTGGCGGCGGTGTGGCAATTGGGACTGTTGCCGAGTTTGGGCTACACCCTGGATCCGTATTCGATGCTGGTCCCGTTCCTGGTGTTCGCCATCGGTATGAGCCATGGCGCGCAGAAGATGAACGGCATCATGCAAGATATCGGTCGCGGCACGCATAAACTGGTGGCGGCGCGGTTTACTTTCCGCCGTCTGTTCCTGGCCGGGCTCACGGCGCTGCTGGCCGACGCAGTCGGCTTTGCCGTGCTGCTGATAATTGATATCCAGGTCATCCGCGAACTGGCGGTCGCGGCCAGCCTTGGCGTGGCGGCGCTGATCTTCACCAATCTGATTTTGCTGCCGATCCTGCTGTCATACACCGGTGTCAGCGTGCGCGCCGCTGCGCGCAGCCTGCGCGACGAGGAGCGAGCGAGCGAAGGCGGACAACGCCATGCCATGTGGCGCTTCCTCGATCTGTTCACCCAGCGCAAATGGGCACTGCTGGCGATCATTTGCTCGGCAGGGATGGCGTTCGCCGCCGTCGCGGTGAGCCATCACCTTAAAGTCGGCGACCTCGATCCGGGGGCGCCCGAGTTGCGTGCCGAGTCGCGCTACAACCGCGACGTGGCTTTCATGACCACGCATTATGGCGCCAGCAGCGATCTATTCGCCGTCATGGTCAAGACGTCGGGAGAAAGTGGTTGTACTGGATACGATACGCTGATGCGCGTCGATGCGCTGGAATGGGAACTACGCCAGATCGATGGCGTGGAGTCGACCAATTCCCTGTCGCTGCTGAACCGCCGCGTGATGACTGGGCTAAACGAGGGCCACCCCAAATGGTACGACCTGGTCAAGAACCAGAAGATGCTCAACTTCATCACCGCCTCCGCGCCGCGCGGGTTATACAACGAAACCTGCGACCTGTTGACGGTCTATGCCTACCTCAAGGACCACAAGGCCGATACGCTTACCCGTGTGGTCGATCGAGTGGAAAGCTTTGCCCGCGACAACAATAGTAAGGATGCGCAGTTCCTGATCGCGGCCGGCAGCGCCGGGATAGAGGCGGCAACCAACATCGTCGTCAAGCAGGCTTGGCACGACATGCTGTTCCTGGTTTATGGCGCAGTCATCATCCTGTGCTACATCACCTTCCGTTCCTGGCGCGCGGTGGTGGTGGCGGTGCTGCCGCTGATGCTGACTTCGGTGCTGGCGGAGGCATTGATGGTTGCCCTTGGCATGGGGGTAAAAGTGGCAACGCTGCCCGTGATCGCATTGGGGGTCGGTATCGGCGTCGATTATGCGCTCTACATCCTCTCGGTGACGCTGGCCCACTTGCGCCAGGGAAAGAGTCTGTCCGAGGCTTATTACCAGGCGCTGCTATTTACCGGAAAAGTCGTGATGCTGACCGGCGTGACCCTGGCGGTCGGGGTGGCGACATGGGCTTTCTCGGACATCAAATTCCAGGCCGACATGGGAATCTTGCTGGCCTTTATGTTCCTGTGGAATATGCTCGGTGCCCTGGTGCTGTTGCCAGCGCTCGCACATTTCCTGCTGCCACAAGAGGCGTTGCATGCCAAAAAGGGACTGCAGGGCGGGAAAATGGAAATCAAGGCTGCATAGCGCTGGCCCGAAACGGCAGCCATGCGCACGTTCAATGATGGGACAACGATGATTTCCACTATGACATCCATGACGCTGCCGATCCTCGATCTGCGTTGGGGGGTATTTGCAAAAGTCGCGGAACTGGGCAGCCTGACCAATGCGGCGCATGCAATCAACAGCCCTGTGTCGGCGATAAGCCGCCAGCTCGCCCAGCTGGAAGGATACTGCGGTGGAAAATTATTCAGGCGCACCGGCCGCGGCGTGGTGCTGACCGAGTTCGGTGCGGTGATTTACCAGCGTATTCGGCCGTTGATCATCAAGACCGACCAACTGGTCGACGATATTGTTGCCACCCACAGCGTTGCCATTGGCGAGGTGCATGTCGGTCTGCTGCCATCGGCCGTACCTGCATTTGCAAGCAAAATTTTTGCTATGGTGCAGCGCCAGTTTCCCCGTATCCGCTTGCATCTGGTGGAAGGATCGGGCACCCAGCTTGAGGAGTGGTTGAGCACGGGGCGGCTGGATTTGGCTTTGCTGCTGCGGGAGCGCGCATTGGAGGATCTGGACGAGCCACGCCTGCTGAGCATCGCACTCAGCCTGATCGGCCCGACTGATGATCCCGTGATTGCGCAGGGACAGATTGCTTTTGCCGCGCTGGAGGGGTTGCCGTTGATTCTTCCAGCCCAGCCTCACGTTCTGCGCCGGCGGCTTGACCTGCTGGCACGGGAGCGCGGTATGCGGTTCAGCGTGGCGCTGGAGGCGGACACGATACAACTGCAGCGCGAGACCAGCGCGACCGGCCTGGGTTACGCCATCGTCGCCTCGCTTGCCGACCCTTCGGCCGGCCTATCCCGGCTGGGCGCGGCGCGCATTGTCCAACCCGAGCTGACCCGGCATATCGTTTTGGGCACTACCCAGCATCGTCCACATACTTTGGCGACGCGCTGTGTCGCCGGTGTCATCAGAACCGTGTTCGCCAAGGATGGGGCGGCGCACCCAGGTTTGCCGGAAATTGCTGGCATGGCCTGACCGCCGGCCCGAATGGACCGCGTCGACTAGCGTTCTACGCGCGCGGCAAGACCAAAACTATAACAGGAGACCCAATCATGAAGATGTTTGAACGGTGGAAAATCGCCACCCGCTTGCGCGCAGGGCTGGGCGTGCTGGTGGTGATGCTGATGATGGTATCGTCGCTCGGAATTTCGCGCATGGCGGAAAACCAGCACCGCGTTACCGAGATCACCGAAGTTAATAACTTGAAATCCAGACTGGCGACTACGATGCGCGACTCCGTGTATGAAGGTATGGTCCATCTGCGCAATGTGGCATTGGTCGGGTCGCTGTCGGCCATCCAGGAGGAATTGGCTCAGCTCAATGAACAGCACAGGCGCTACGTGCAAGTCCAAGGCAAGCTGGCCAGCACGTTCTCAGGCCATTCTGCAGACGCGGTTCGGGAGCGAGCCTTGCTGCAGGAAATACGGCAAGCCCAGACTGCGGCGGGACCATTGATTGCGCGGGTCGCTACCATGGCTGCGGCGAACCAGGGAGACCAGGTGTACCAGGTGTTGGTCAATGAATTGCTACCGGTCCAGGCGCGCTGGATGCGTGGACTCGATGCGCTGATCCGTTACGAAGAAGCGCTGAGCGACAAGGCTGCCAAGGACGGCCAGCAGTCCTATGAGAGCGCCCGTTTGCTGATGCTGCTGATGGGATCTTTTTCCGTAGTGCTGGCGGTGATCGTCTCCATGCTGCTGTCGCGCAGCATGCTCAGGCAACTGGGCGGCGAACTGGGGTACGCAGTCGACATTGCGGAACGCATTGCCGCAGGCCAGTTGGAGGGACGGATCGCGACCCGGGAAGGTGATACGCGCAGCCTGCTGGCGGCAATGAAGAAAATGCGTGACAGCCTTGCGGGCATCGTCAGCGAAGTGCGCGAGAAAAGCGAAACCATCGCCGCCGCCACCAGTGAGATCGCATTTGGCAATCTAAACCTTTCATCCCGCACCGAGCAGCAGGCCAGCTCTTCGCAGCAGACCGCGACGTTGCTGGTGCAATTGACGACGACCGTTCAGCGTAACGCGAAAAATGCAGACATGGCGCACGCGATGGCAAAGACCGCCGCCGCCGCGGCAGGCAATGGCGGCGAAGTGGTGGGACAGGTTGTCAAGATCATGGATACAATTAACCAGTCCGCAAACCGTATCGTGGACATTGTCGGGGTCATTGACGGTATTGCGTTCCAGACCAACATCTTGGCGCTGAATGCGGCTGTCGAGGCGGCGCGCGCTGGCGATCAAGGCCGTGGCTTCGCCGTGGTGGCGTCCGAGGTGAGGGCGCTCGCGCAACGCTCGGCCGGCGCGGCCAAGGAGATCAAGCATTTGATCAACAATTCGGTGCAGGAAGTTGGAATGGGCCTACAGCTGGCAGGCAAGGCCGGAGGAGCGATGAACGAGATCGTGTCAGGGATCCGGCAGGTAACTGAGCTGATGGCCGAGATCGCCTCGGCGAGCCAGAAACAGAGCGCCGACATCGGACAGGTAGGTACGGCGATGGCGCACATCGACGACGCGACCCAGCAAAACGCCGCATTGGTCGAGCAAGCCGCCGCCGCCGCCGAAAACCTGAAAGTGCATGCTGCGGAACTAGCGCGGCTGGTCAGCGTGTTCAAGTTGAGCCGAGGGCCGGAAGGCGGCGTGCCGCATCCGGCGCTCCAGCTCAGGCAACCGCTGGACGAGCAGCCAGCGTTGATGTGCGAAACATGATGAGTTTGTGGTACAGGGGCGTGCGCAGACTGGAGTACACTCTTCATGATATAAACAAATTTCCAATGAAGCCCTGAACATGCTGCCAATTCTTGATTCGCGCTGGTCCCTGTTTGCAAAAGTTGCTGAGTTGGGTAGCTTGACCCAAGCGGCGAATGCCCTTAATAGTCCGTCGTCCGTGATCAGCCGCCAAATTGCACAGCTGGAGACGCAATGCGGCGGAAAATTGTTTCGTCGCACGGGGCGGGGAGTCGTCTTGACCGAATTCGGCGAGGTAATCTACCTGCGTATACGCCCACTGATCACCGAAACTGATCAATTGGCTGACGATATACTCGCCACTAGCAGCGTGCCGATCGGAGAGGTGCACGTAGGTTTGTTGCCGTCTGCCGTACCCATCATGGCGGGCAAGCTGTTCCGTGCCACAATGGCGAAGTTTCCCCGCATCCGCTTGCACCTGGTGGAAGGATCAAGCGCCCAGTTGGAAGAGTGGCTCAGTACCGGCCGGCTGGACATTGCCTTGCTGCTCAGGGAAAGGCCGGTGGAAGATCTGGATGAACCTATCCTGCGCAGCATTACCCTCGACCTGATCGGCCCGGTCGACGATCCGCTGATCGCCTCGGGACAGATCGCCTTCGCCGCGCTGGAAGGCTTGCCGTTGATCTTGCCCGCTGAACCGCATGTACTGCGCAGGCGGCTCGACCTTCTGGCGCGGGAACGCGGCATTCGTCTGACGGTGGCACTGGAGGCTGACACCATCCAGCTACAGCGCGAACTTAGCGCAACTGGCATCGGTTATGCCATTGTTGCCTCGCTGCCCGAGCCGGCTGGCTGTAGTTCCGGGCTGGCGGCTGCGCGTATTGTCCAGCCCGAACTGATACGGCACATCGTCCTGGGTACCACGCAGCATCGCCCGCACACGCTGGCAACGCGTAGCATTGACGGTTTGATCAAATCATTGTTCGCCGATGTCTGAGTGCGTCTTCTTGAGCCTGGCCATCACGGCGCCCTGGTCATGAGCATGCGCCGTTACCGGCTGTGCATGGCGGACGAGATCTGCGAAGGACAGGCACGCGGCTTTGACCCCCTGGCTACCGGCCGGGACGTAATGTTCGTGGTACGCAAACAAGGTCGCCTATACGCCTACCGCAATGCCTGTCCGCATATCGACGGGGCGCCAATGGCGTGGGCCCGTCATCAATACCTTAACGCCAATGGCAGCCGTATCGTCTGCAGCGCGCACGGCGCGCAATTCGACATCGAAAGCGGTGTTTGCCTCTTGGGTCCATGCCTGGGCCAAGCGCTTGAACCGATCACCATCGAACGCGCCTGCGACAGCGAGCTGTACATCTTGCTGCCGGCGTCAGTGGCAAGCTGACTTGCCCGGCGTTCAGCCATCTCAATAACGCAAAGCTGCTTTCCCACGGCGCGGATTGCTCGCGTCGCCCCGCCGACTTAAGATTTTCATTCCCTGCGAGGAAACATCAACGCCCCTGATCCGGCTACGCCGGCTTGCGGGCGCGGTACCGGCTGGCCGTTCGCACTTCGTAGATCAACGGTCCGATGCCTCGGCCAAGCCGTGATCGTGATCGTCGCTGAAACGATTTACATAACGAAATGATAAGGAATATCGATGAAACTGGCATCTCTAAAGAATGGCAAGGATGGCCGACTGGTCGTTGTCTCGCGCGACCTCCAGTCGGCTGTTGCCGTTCCCGCGATTGCGTCAACGATGCTCGATGCGGTCGAGCGCTGGGACGAATGCGCGACCAGACTGTCCGAGGTGTACCTGCAATTGAACGCCGGGAAGGCGATTGGCGCATTCGCCTTCGACCCCTTGCAGGCCGCCGCTCCGCTGCCGCGCGCGCCCCAGTGGTGCGACGGTTCAGCATTTCTGAACCACGCCAGGTTGATGGAAACAGCTTTCAAGCTGCCACCCATCCCGGACCTTGAAACGATACCCTTGATGTATCAAGGCGCATCGGACGACCTGCTGGGTGCGCACGACGACGTGCCTCTGCCGGACGAAGCTGACGGCATCGACTTTGAAGGCGAGTTCGGCGTCATTGTCGATGCCGTACCCATGGGCTGCACAGCGGCCGCCGCGCGGGTGCACGTCATCCTGCTGCTCCAGATCAATGACGTCAGCCTGCGCAGCATGGGCCCGCGCGAGATGAAGACCGGTTTTGGTTTCTTGCATGCGAAGCCGTCTTCGGCCTTCGCGCCGGTTGCTGTGACGCCGGACGAACTGGGCGACGCATGGTGTGATTCCCGGGTTCAGCTTGATCTGCAGATCGCCTGGAACGGAGTCTGGTTCGGCAATCCGAACGGGGCGGAAATGAGTTTCGGATTTGATCAACTGGTCGCGCACGCATGCAAGACACGGCGCCTCTCGGCCGGCACTGTGATTGGCAGCGGCACCGTGTCGAACGCGGATCGCACCAGGGGCTCGGCCTGTATCGCCGAACGACGCGCCATTGAAATGATCGAGCGCGGTGTGCCGACGACCTCTTTTATGAAGTATGGCGATCGTATCCGAATGGAGGCGCTGCTCGATGGCGCGTCTGTGTTCGGTGCTATTGACCAAGGCATCGTGCCTGCAAACATTAATAAGGAATAACTCCATGACTAAATTTGTAGACCTTTCGATCTACCTCGAAAACGACGTGATGTCGGATCCGCCATCGCTGGCGCCCAAGATTACCTACCAAAAGCATGCCGAAACGGTGGCTGACTTTGTGGGAATGATCCCTGGAACCGTGGCGGAAGATTATCCCGATGGGGAAGCCGCCGCCGCCGAGTGGGTTTCGCTGTCGACGCACAACGGCACACATCTCGACGCCCCGTATCATTTCCATTCCACGATGGATGCCAAATTGGGCGAGAAGAAGCCTTCCATCACCATCGACGAGGTGCCGCTGGAATGGTGCTTCAAGCCAGGCGTGAAACTCGATTTCCGTCACTTTCCGGATGGTTACGTAGCGACGGCCGCCGACGTGGAAGCTGAACTCAAGCGTATCAATTACACGCTTCAGCCATTGGATATCGTCGTCGTCAATACCCGCGCCGGATCGCGCTATGGCCAGAGCGATTTTCTGTCGGCCGGCTGCGGAATGGGCTATGACGCGACCATGTATCTGCTGGAGCGCGGGGTGCGCCTTACCGGTACGGATGCGTGGAGCTGGGATGCTCCGTTTTCCTACACGGCCAAAAAGATCGCTGAAACCGGCGACAAGTCGCTGATTTGGGAAGGTCACAAGGCTGGCCGCGACATCGGCTACAGCCATTTGGAGAAGCTGCACAACCTGGAGGCGTTGCCGCCATTTGGCTACACTATTTGCTGCTTCCCGCACAAGATTCGCGGAGCGTCCGCCGGGTGGACTCGCGCCGTTGCGATCTTCCAGGATCAGGCGGGGGATTAACACGGGGGATTAAGCAGCCCAGCTCCCCGAAATGGGCAAAGCTGCTTTCCCCCGGAGAGGATTGCTCGGGCCAGTCAGCGCAATTAAGATTTCTACTCCACTAAAGGAGACATATTTTGGGTAATTCAGTTCAAGAATCGGCAGCGCAGTTGCCGCCGACTCTCTTCCTTACCGACGCCGATGTCGGCCAATTGACCGACTGGAGGTCTGCCTTCGACGCATTGCGCACCGCCTACTCCAGCCAAGTCTCGGCGACGATGGTGCCGCCACGTTCGATGGCGCGCGGCGACGGCAACTGGCTGCGCGGATTGACGGCAGTATCCCCGGGTGGCGGCCATTTGGGCTGCAAACTGATCGCTGCGAGCATGAAGAACCGCTGCGCGAGCTACCTGGTGTCCTTGTTCGACCAGGAAACGATGGCACTCGCCGCGCTCATCGACGGCAACCGCATTACGGGCATCCGCACCGCAGCTACTGCTGCCGTCGCCGTGGATGCCATCGCGCCGCGCCGGCCGTTGCGCGTGGCCGTGATCGGATCAGGCTTCGAGGCAAAAGGATTATTCGCGGCTCTCGCGGCGGTGCGCACCATCGACAGTGCCGTGGTGTACAGCCCAACGCCGGCGAGCCGGGAGCGTTTTGCCGCCACTTTTCGGGAACAGAACGGTATTCGCATAGAAGCGGCCGGCTCCGCGCAGTCCGCTGTCAGCGGGGCCGATGTCGTGCTGTGCGCCGCGCGCAGCCGGGATGAAACCCCGGTATTGCTGGGCGAATGGCTGACCCCGGGTATGACGGTGGTGTCGATCGGCTCGACGTTGCCCGAACAACGTGAGGTCGACGAGCAAGTGGTCAGGCGCGCCACGCGTATCGTGGCCGATATGCCCGAGGAAGTGACGCATGACACTGGAGACATGCTGGCGGCGGCGCGCGCTGGCATTGATTTTTCGGCGAAGTTGATTTCGCTCAACGACATGATATCCGGCCACTTTGAACGCAAGCCCGATGACATCGTTGTCTATAAATCCGTGGGTTCCGCATTGCAGGACGTGGTGATTGCTGAAATGTTGCTGGCCCTGGCGCGCACGCGCGGGATTGGCACTCACATGGCAGCGACGATCGTGCCGGTCAATAAGTAATTTTAAATAGTAAATACAAAGGAAATCGAAATGGCAAATTATAAACGCGCCGATGCCCGTGCCTGGGCTCGCGAACACCTGGTCGGCTGTTCCGCCGTCACCACCCCGAGTTATTCGGCTGACCTGACCAAGCTTAACGAGCGTGGCATTCGGCACGACATCGCGCTGACCAAAGAATTGGGGTACACCTATACGTTGCTGTGCGCCGAGGTGGCCATTACGCCGGAGGAAAATGCGCAATTTACGGCATTGGCACGCGACACGGCCGGCGCCGGCCTGGGCCTGTTCTTCCATGCAGCCTTCGGCACGCTGGCGGAGAATATCCGCGCCGTCAAATTGGCGGAGCAGGCTGGAGCTGACATCGCGTTGTTGTCGTATCCACCGCAGTTCTGGCCCACCACCGAGCAGGAAATCTACGACTACACGAAGCAGTTCTGCGACGCCACCGATCTTGCGGTGATGCTGTTCCCGATCCCGCTGTGGGGTTTCGAACGAGTGCATCCGGCCGGCATGTCGGTACAACTGGTGCGCCGTCTTCTGGACGACTGTCCAAACATCGTGGCGATTAAGTCCGAGCAGGGTTTCCCATTGATCGCCGGCGCGCTCGAGATGTATCACCACTTCCGCAACGAGGTCGTCATCAGCATTCCTATCGAAAGCGATGCGATCCCGCTGATGGATCAGATGGAACTGCAGTTCTCGGGAACAAGCAACACCGCATGGATGAGCAGCTATTATCCGCGTGCGTTCGACCTGGCGCGCAAGGGGCAGTGGGAAGAGGCGATGGAGCTGTACTGGCAGGTCAACCCGGCCCGCAGCGCCAACGGTGCCGCAGCACAGGCATACGCGGGCGGTACCGGCGTGCTCAATCGCACGATGTGGAAATATCAGGACTGGCTGGCCGGCTTCAACGGTGGGCCGCTGCGCGCACCCGCCATGCGCGTGCCCGATCGCTTCATGAAATCGCTGCGCCAAGGCTTGATCGCCTCGGGCTTGCCGGTGACTCAGGATCCGGACAGCGCCTACATCATCGGCCGCAATCCCTGCTAAAGGACATGCTCAATGCGCAAACTTTTAAAAGATCCGACGCTCTGGCGCGAAGGTGCCTATGTAGGCGGGCAGTGGATCCATGCCACGCCGCATGGTACCTATGCCCTGCACAATCCGGCCAACGGCGAGTTGCTGGTCGAATTGCCCCGATTCAAGGAGGCGGAAACAGCCAGCGCGGTTGAGGCTGCACACCAAGCCTTCCTGTCGTGGCGCAAGACCACTGCGAAGGTGCGCTCGGAAGTGCTGCGGCGCTGGTACGAGCTGATCGTGCAACATCGCGATGACCTGGCCATGCTGATCACTCTAGAAGAGGGCAAACCATTATCCGAGTCGAAGGGGGAGGTCGATTATGCCGCGTCGTTCGTGCAATGGTTTTCCGAGGAGGCCAAGCGCGTCCGCGGCGACGTGATTCCGGCGCCGCGCGACACTGCCCGCATTGTGGTGCTCAAGCAGCCGGTCGGCGTTTGTGCGGCGATCACGCCATGGAATTTCCCGGCGGCGATGATCACCCGCAAGGCTGGCCCGGCCCTGGCCGCCGGCTGCACGATCGTGGTCAAACCAGCCAGCCAGACGCCGATGACGGCGCTGGCCTTGGCCGAACTGGGCCGCCGCGCCGGTATCCCGGATGGTGTTTTCAATGTCGTTACCGGCAATGACACCCGTGCGATCGGTGGCACGCTGACCTCGCACCGGCTGGTACGCAAGGTAACCTTCACCGGGTCGACCGAGGTGGGGCGTGTGTTGTTGGAGCAATCTGCGGCCACGATCAAGAAGTGCTCCATGGAACTCGGCGGAAATGCCCCATGCATCGTCTTCGATGATGCAGACCTTGACCTGGTCGTCGAGGGCGTGCTGGCAGCGAAGTTCCGCAATACGGGTCAATCCTGCATCGCGGCGAACCGCGTGCTGGTGCAGGACGGCATTTATGATGTGCTGGCCCAGCGCCTGGCGCGTCGCGCCGCAGAGCTCAAGGTCGGCAATGGCCTTGACGAGGGCGTGCAGATCGGCCCGATGATTGATCGGGCAGCCGTTGCCAAGGTCGAGGAGCACTTGGCCAATGCCGTCGCTGGCGGTGCGACGATCCTTTGCGGTGGTCGGCCCCACGCGCTGGGAGGATCGTTCTTCGAACCCACAGTGGTGGCCGGCGTGACCCGCGACATGAGCATCGCTCGCGAAGAGACGTTCGGTCCTGTGCTGCCACTGTTGCGATTTCACACTGAGGCCGAGGCTATCGATATGGCCAACGATACGGAGTTCGGCCTGGCCGCCTACTTGTTCAGCAAGGATGCAGCGCGCATCTGGCGCACCGCTGAAGCGCTCGAGTCGGGCATGGTCGGCATTAATTGCGGCTTGATCTCCACCGAGGTTGCGCCGTTTGGCGGCGTCAAGCAAAGTGGCTTGGGACGCGAGGGCTCGCAATATGGCATTGATGAGTTCCTGGAGATGAAGTACCTTTGCTGGGATGGACTGACACCAGCGCTCAACTGATTGTCGCGTGGTGTCCGGCTGGCGACAGTTTTGTTTCCAGTTCCCAGGGAAGGGCCGATGTAATCCATCAGGCCAATGAATTGGGGGCTGGCAGTCAAGCTGTGCAACATTATTATTCTAATAATTACATGCACCATTGCAGCCGCAATGCGTGCAAGGAGACAATATGCAACTTCTCAAAGACGACGTAGTATTGATCACGGGCGGCGGTTCGGGACTGGGCGCTGGCGTTGCCCGGCATTGCTTGGCCGAAGGCGCGCAGCTGGCGATCATGGATATCTCGGCGGCAAAGCTGGACAATCTTCGCGCTGAGCTAGGCGACTCGCCGCTGTTGTTCCGAGGCGACGCCACCAAGCTGGCTGACCTGCAGGCCTGCCGCGAGGCAATCATTGACCGCTTTGGCCGCCTCAACGCCTTTATTGGGGCGCAAGGTATTTGGGACGGCAACGTGCCGCTGCGGGACATTCCATTGGACAAGTTCGACGCTGCATTCGACGAGGTGTTCCACATCAATGTCAAAAGCTACATGCTGACCGCCCGCGTCTTCATCGATATGCTCGATAAGGAAAATGGCGCCATCGTTTTGACAGGCTCCTCGGGCGCATCGTATTGCGCCGATGGGGGCGGCTTGCTGTACACCGCCACCAAGCATGCGATCCTCGGGGTCGTTCGCCAACTGGCGTTTGAATTTGCGCCGACGGTGCGTGTCAACGGCGTGGCGCCCGCAGTCATCGGCGGCAGCCAGCTGCGTGGCCCCGTTGCACTGGGGCTGGAAAGCCAAAGTCAAGCCGACATTCCCAAGGAAATATTTCAGCAAAGTGTAGACCATCTCTCGCCACTGAAATGGATGCCGGACGCTGAGGATTACGGTCCGTTGTACGCGCTGCTGGCATCGCGCCATTCGCGGGTCATGACTGGTACCACCGTGGCGGCCGACCAAGGGCTAATGAACCGGAATATCCTGACCCCAGTCAATCCAGGAGTAAAAAAATGAGCACAACTTCCCCTATCCGTATGACCATGGGGCCTGCGGGCCTGTCGAACCTGCTTGAGCGTGTCGATGACGGCTTGGCGCAAGGTCTGCTCCCGGTGGAAGTATTCAATGACGAGGCGGTGTTCCAGGCAGAGATGGAGCGTATCTTCGCACGTGCGTGGATGTTCGTCGCGCACGAGTCGGAAATCCCGAACAAGGGGGATTACGTGTTGCGCCGCATCGGCCTGGATCCGGTGATCGTGTCGCGCGACGACAGCGGACAAATTCGTGTGATGTCCAACTTCTGCCGCCATCGCGGCGCGCAGGTGTGCCAGTCAGATCACGGCAATACTTCGCACTTCCGTTGTCCGTATCATGGCTGGACCTTCAAGAACAATGGCGACTGGGCTGGGGCCCCGCATGCGCAGGAAGCCTACGGTGGTCGTCTCGACGCGCGCGAATGGGGTCTGCTGCGCGCGCCGAGGGTGGATACCCACCAAGGCTTCATCTTCGCCAGCCTGAGCGAAGAAGGTCCGGGCCTGAAGGAGTTCCTGGGCGGCGCGGCATGGGTGCTGGATGCTATCTGCGGCATGCATCCTGGTGGAATGCGTGTGGTTGGCGTTCCTGAGCGTACGCAGGTCCGCGCCGACTGGAAGAGCGGCGCCGAGAACTTCGCGGGTGACGCCTATCATATCGACACACTTCATTTCGGCAACGAGCAAGCCGACTACGTCGAGGGACTGCGCCAGAATAACGACTTCGCCAATGCATTGGTGCTGGACGGCGGTCACGGCTTCCTGTGCCATTCGTTCGTGGAAATGTTAGGACCTTTTGGAGAGTACTCGGTTTATCCGGCGGAGATCAAGGAGCGCTTCGATTTCTCCGGTCTCGACGAGGTGCAACGCCAAATGGTGAAGGAGCGGCCGCCGTCGGTAGGCAATATCTTCCCGAACCTGGGTTTTATCCGGTTTCCCGGAACCGCCGAGGCAGGCAAGCCTCCGGCCGTGTACACCTCGTTCCGCCAGTGGCAGCCGGTGGCACCGGGCGTGATGGAACTGTGGAGCTGGCAATTCACCTGGAACTTCATGAGCGACGAGGAGGCCCGGCCCGGCTACACCGCAGGCCAGTACAACTTCAGCTCGGCGGGCATCTTCGAGCAGGACGACACGGTGGCTTGGGAAGGCGCACCGCGGGTCGCTCAGAGCGTCTGGAATCGCAAGTCGGGCATGCAGTTCAATTACCAGCAAGGAACTGGGGGGCGCGTCAAACGTGAACCGGATTCGACGTGGCGGGGCCCCGGCGTGTTGTACCGGAAAGCCTACGGCGAGTTTGGACAAATGGGCTTCTACGGTCAGTGGCTCGAGATGATGCGGAAGAAAGCTTAAGGAGAGCGCGATGAATATATCTACTGAATCCCCGGTACAAATCGTTGATGCAGAGACGGAGCGTGCTGTCGCGCGGTTTCTGGGTCGGGAAGCCATGCTGCTCGATGAGCGTCGTTACTGGGAGTGGTTCGAGTTGCTGGATGACGATATTGTCTACGAGGTGCCATTGCGGTCGGTGCGAGAGTTCGGCAAGAATGAATTCGTGGCCAATGCCTGGCGGATCCGCGATGACAAGGGCATGATCGAAACCCGCATCAAGCGCCTGTTCACGGGATCGGCCTGGGCCGAGGACCCACCATCACGCACGGTACGCATGGTCGGCAGTCTGTTCGTCGAACTGTCGGCTGAGCTAGACGTCGTTAAAGTCGAAAGCGCCTTGATGTTGTATCGCCACCGCGCACAGGATCCGCACGGCGACACCATCGCGGCACGCCGTCAGGATCGGATCCGCTTCACCGAAAACGGGGCGCGTCTGCTGTCGCGTACCGTCATCCTGGCCGACACCGTGCTGACCACACCCAATCTCGCCGTCATATTATAAGGAGAAGAATAATGAGTAATGTAGAAACCAGCCTGGAGATCCGCGTGGATGCCGGGAAATGCCTCGCGTATGGAAATTGTGTCAGCGTTGCGCCTGATATGTTCGACTTGCCGGCAAAGGCCAAGACTGTCATTGTGCTTAAGCGGGCCGTGGCGGAGGACGAGTTGGAGGAGTTGGAAGAGGCTGTACGCAGCTGCCCGGTGCGCGCGCTGTCCATAGGCCCGGCCGAGACGGGCAAATAATGCGTCGCGTACTGATCATTGGTGCGTCGGTAGCAGGGGTGAGCGCTGCCGACGCACTGCGCGAAGCCGGTTTTGATGGTTCCATCGTGCTCGCCGGTGCGGAGCCGCATGCGCCGTATGACCGTCCGCCATTGTCCAAGCAGGCGCTCAGCGTGGACGACACGCGGGACGGACACTTTCCTCTGCGCGGCGATGAGCACTACCGGAACCAGCAGTTTGAGTTATTGCTGGGAAAGGCAGCCAGTCGCTTGGACACTGATCGCCAGGTTGTGACGTTTGACGATGGTGACGAGGTGCCGTTCGATGACTTGGTAATCGCGACTGGCTGCCGCGCCAATACCTTGATCACTGAAAATGGCGAGCCATTACCCGTGCTGCGAACGTTGGACGATGCACGTTGGCTCGCCAAGGCGGCATCGACATATACGCAGGCAATTTTGATCGGCGCCGGTTTTATCGGGCTGGAGGTGGCTGCCGGACTGCGCCGCCGTGGCATCGACGTTACTGTTCTGGAGACTGCACCGACGCCATTCCAGCACAGTCTCGGCCCGGAACTTGCCGATTGGCTGTGCGGATATCATGCCGCGCAGGGCGTGCGAGTAATTGCGGGTGTGCAGGTTGCCAGGGTGCGGGGCGCGCCAGGACGTTACGAGGTCGTGTTGGCGGATGGCCGTGTGCTGGAAGCGGGCATCGTACTGGCCGGTATCGGCGTTCGACCGAACACCGAATGGTTGCTGGGATCTGCCGTACCCCATAACGAGGTCGGAGTCCTGTGCAGCGCGAGTGGTAACACCGGCTTGGCAGGAATTTTCGCTGCTGGCGACGTGGCGGCAACCCACCACGCGCCATCGCGTCGCGTCATGCGTATCGAACATTGGACGCATTCGGTGGAGCAGGGGCGTGCCGCAGCGCGCCACATGTTGCTCGGTGAGGTGACGCAGTTGACACCATATTTCTGGACGGACCAGCACGACCGCAAGCTGCAGGGGTATGGCCGGCGCCAGCCGGGCGACAGCATGCGTGTTGTCGAGGGTGACTTGGACAGTGGCGAGTTCGTCGCGTTGTTCGGGGCGAACGAACATTTTCACGGCGTTATTGCCAGCAACCGTCCACGTTCGCTGAGGCGCTATCGCAAGCTGCTGGAAGAGAACGCAAGCTGGTCTCAGGCGCTTGGTTTGGCGGAGGCCAACGTTGCCGGTTGAGCGTCGGGATGATATTGGGGAGTGCAATCCCGTGCAGGTGACGCCCGCTTAGCCATATGTGGCCACGCGGGCGCTTTGCCCATGTGGCAGCAACGGCGTCAGTCTGCGTCCATCTGGATGACTGCCTTGGCCAACAGGCCACGCAGCCATACAAGTTCGGGATCGTCAGAACGGAATTTGTGCCATTGGACTGATTGCTGCATTTTCTCAAACGGTATCGGCATCGGCCTGATCTCCAGCGGCCAGGTCCTGACCAGATGGCGCGCCACGCGCGCGTGCACGGTAGCGATCAACTCAGTGCCTATCACGAGCATAGGCAACGTGACGAAGCTGAAGGTCGACACGACGACCCTCCTGCTGATCCCCATGCGCTTGAGCAGCCAGCTTTCAAAAGCATCCATGCGGCCGTCGCCAGGTTGTGCGACCGCATGTCCGGCACCGGCGTAGCGGTCAATCGTCAATTCGCCTTGCGCCAGCGCACTGTCGCGCCACACCATGCATACGAATTCCTCATCGTAAAGAAATTCACGCGGATGATCTGGCGACATGAATTCGGCCGGAACGATCAGTAGGTCAGCATCGCCACGCTCCAGCGCGCGAAATGGCTGTGCGACCTGTGGCAGGAACTGGAAGCATGCTGTACTGGCGGCCCGCGCCGATAGCGTCATGATCGTCGGTGCCAACACCATCTGTGTATAGTCCGACACAAAAATGCGAAATGTGCGCTCACTCCGGTGCGGATCAAAGACGGACCGGGTCATGATACGGCTGTCGATCCGTAACAGGATATCTCGCACTTCTTCCTGTAACGTTTCCGCCAGCGGGGTCAATTCCATTTTTCGACCAATCTGCAGCAGCAGTTCGTCATTGAAATATTCGCGCAGACGCGCCAGCGAGTTGCTGAGCGCTGAAGGACTCAGGCTGATTTTTTCCGCTGCTCGTGTGATGCTGCGCTCCTCCAGCAGTATGTCGAGCGCCACGAGGAGATTAAGGTCAAGTTTATTGAAGCGCATATTGCAGGTCAGCTTAGGATAGGATCGCGCGGTCATTTTTTACGAGAAGACGCTGCCGGGGCATAGCGATCAGCGCGACGACAGGAGCGAAGAGAATGCACTATTTCACTTCGTTTTGCAACTGCCGGACTCCGCCTGTTAGCCCAAAGTAGTAATGTCCCCTTCGTCGCACCGGACGAGATGGGCAGCGGCTGCAGCACTAGCTAAGCTGCATCCTGAAATCCTTGGGCGTGACCCCGGTGTGCCGTTTGAAGAAACGCGCGAAGTAGGCCGGTTCAGCGAATCCCAGCGCATAGGACAACACGTTGATGGTCATGGACGTATAAGCGAGGTTGCGCTTGGCCTCCAGCAGCACGCGTTCATGTATCAACTCCAGTGCCGATTTCCCCGCATGGCCACGGGCAATGGGATTCAAATGGGTGGCGGTGATGCCGATGCATTGTGCGTAATAATCCATGAAAATCCTATTTTAATACCGGAATGAACATTTCGAAAAATGGTCTTTTGTATGACTATAAGCATACGCTGCGGTGCGTGCGCGCCAGGTGCGAGCCGCAGGTTTACAAGGAGATTACAATGAAAACACAAGTTGCCATTATCGGCGCCGGGTCGCTGACGTAGCAGTTCGCCAATCCGGTAACCCAGCGGCAGCAACGTCTCCCGCGCCAACTTTGTCGAGCAGTCGGTCCTCGACAGCGGCAGGTTCTGTCGTGCGCCTATCTGGGCGGAATAAGGGCAAGCGGTTGGTATGTTTGCTGATCGCCAGCACGGTTGTTGAAGAGGTCAAGGTGAATTAGGTTTGATCTAACATGAGCTGCCAGGCTCAGTATTGTTTGCTGCTTATCACTGCTGCGCTGACCCGCGCGGTTTGTACAGAAAAATTTGACTCCAGCCAAAGTGCCCACTTGTATCCTTTACTGATGAGATCTACCTGATACGGCAGGTTGTATTTCTCTGTCCTCGAATGATAGTTGGCGGCCCTGGTCCATACGCTTCCCGTGTCGTACAGCAGGTGCTGCCTCAGCCGCCAAGCGGCGAGATCGTAAGGATAACAACCTTTGGCCGCCACATTGGCCGGCGAGATCCCATGCCGCGCCAGTTCACGAAGATAGGCGGAATTGAACTGCATCGGGCCGATGTCGTACGTGCCGTTTTTGTTGGCGACGAACATGCCGGGCCTGCCGCCTTCCTTCTCGGCGATGGCCAGCAGAATATTGGCCGGTACCTGGTATTTCATTGCTGCGGTGATCGAGCACACAATGCGCTCCTGTTGCAGGGCAGGGAGGTCGAGCATGATGTTTCTCCTCGGTTTCGATGAGGCATGCGGTGCTATTCGGGTTTGCTGTCGCGGAATGCGGCAACTTCGGCTGCCGGATCTGCGGAGGCGCTGTTTCCAGCGGACAGGCTGCCGTCTTCCATCGATGACGGTCCGGTATCCGGCGATGCAACCTGGTCGCTGGATCTGATGGCGGCTGCAATCTGACCACCTATTGTTTTGCTGACGCGTTCCCCTGCAGCCGCAAAACCCTGCTTGAACTTCGCCTTGCCGACATCCCAGGTTCCCTGTGCCAGATTTCCTGCCGTACCCGCCGCTATTCTGCCCACCTTTGCTGCCAGTGCTGCTGTGGCGGCAGGGCTACCCATGCCGGGCGCTGTTTTTGTTGCTCGTTGGCCTGGCGTGCCATCACTGCCAGCATTTGCGGGCCCGTTGGTGCCTTGGTGGGAGGCGGGCTGCTGTGCTTGTTGCGATACACTGCTAGTCGATTGCGTTTCGGCGGCCCCGCTTCCTGTATCTGCGTTGCCATTTGTCTGTGCAACATCGCCCATGGCTGCGGCCAGTGCGCCGCTACCGCTGCCCGTGTTGGCTCCTTGCCCGTTGCTTCCTCCTACGTCGGAGGCCATGAAGTCGCGCGTACCGCTCCCGATGCTTTCCGCCGCGTTAGCCTTGGAGACGGCGGCCATCAGTGCCTGCACGCCGCCAGCGATATTAGCCGTGCCGGCCACTGCTGCTGCACCTGCTGTCGCGGCAGCAGTTGCTGCCATGGCGGCAGCGCCAAGTACCGTTCCTGCGCCGAAGCCGCTTCCAAGAGCGCCGGTACCGCCGCCCATCGCCAGCCCGCCCACAAGAGAGGGGACTTTGTTGACAAGGGCGAGCAGGATGATTGCGACGACCATTACAATTGCCAACTCATTCATTTTGTACGCGGAACTCATATTGCTATAGAACTCATCGATGAATGATTTTCCTATACCAACCAAAAGTATCATCGTGAATAGTTGGGCGCCAATATTCAGTACGGTCTTGTAGTAATTGATGGCCATGTCCGACGTCCAGCGCGAACCACCGAAGCCTAGAAAGAAGATGCCTGCATAGGCCAGTATCCAGCCGCTGATCAGGAGGAGGAGCATGTTCACTCCGATCAAGGCAAGAGAAATGAGTGTAATCAGGCTGATTGCTACGCCAACCGCACTGCTTAGCGGCGACCAGAGCGATGATTTTTCCAGCACGTTGGCGAAGAGCCCAAAGCCTATGTCTAGAATGCCAGAGGGATACAATATCGTACCTGATCCGCTTGCACCTGCGGCGATCATCCGCATCGAATCCATGATAGTGGTTGCAAAATGCGGTCCATTGCGCAGCAGCCACCAATAAAATCCGGTGAAGATAGTGAAGCGGGCGAATTCGGCAAAGAATTCGCCGATATCGGCTTTGCGCAGTGCCATCATGCCGAAGGTCCATACCATGCTGATGGTGGCCAGGGTCCAGAACAGGCGCGTTGCGTGTGTCGTGATCGCCGCCGCCCATGTTGCTGCAATGGCTGAATAACGTGCCAGTACGTTGTCCAGCACCCCTGTACTGTCGATCTCGGCCCGGGCGGCGAATGGTAACAGTGCCAGACATAGCATGAGAATTCCGCAGAACCAAACCTTGAGAGCAGGCGCTCTGGTGTAGGGGGAGCTTTTCATCTGGAACCTCACCATCCTCTTGGAGGACTAGGTCGGAAGGTGTTGCGTCGCACGCACATGTCGATAAATTGGCTGCGCGCTTTCTGGTCCGAGATCTTCGCGATGGCTTCCGGTTCGCAATTTTCCGCCGTTACGGGCGGCAAGAAATCCGCCGGGTCGCTTGGCGAGCAGGCTGCCAGCTGAATCGCTGCGGCGAGCATGATGATGGGTTGGCGCATTGCTGTCTCCTTACCAGCCGCGCGCAGGGCTGGGTCGATAGGTGTTGCTCAGTACAACCTCGTCCGAGGCGCGCTGCATCGCCTCGCGGTCGGCCAGGCTCTGGTAGCGCGTCGCAATGACGTTCTGTTGCGAAATCAGCAGGCCGCGTATCTGCAGTAGCTGTGTGGCTTGCTGGCTGGCCATCTGGTTGGCATAGCCGATGGCCTGCATCTGCCCGCTGGCGCCTTGTGCCGCCGCCTGCAGTTTCATCAGCTGGCGCGCGTCGGCCTCCATGGCATCCTGCTGGCGGTCCAGGCCCCGGAAGAGGGCGTCGGTCGAGCGTTTCTGCGCATCCGAGCCGAGGCGCTGCGCGTCGCTCATCGCCGCCCATTCTGTCTGCGTGCAGCCGCGCACCGAGAAGCAGGGCGAGCCCCGGTAGTCGCTGACACTGCGGTACTTGCGCAGGTAGGCATCAATGCTGCCCAAGCTGCTTTTGTAGTAGCCGAGCGTATCGATCTCGCGCCGCAGCAGGTTCATGGTCCGGTTGGCCGGGTCCCAGATGAAGGCCGGCGGCGCGGCGGTATTTTGTAGCATATTCTGGTATTGCTGCAGCTGGGTCCGGTACTGCTGTATCTGCTTGAGCGTATGCGCCACGTTTTCCAGGGCGCTTACGCTGTTCTGCGACAGGTTGCTGGCATCGATGACCGGCAGACCCGCACGGGCCGGCTGCATGGCGATGGGAATGCAGAGCACCATGCCCGCCATGATTTTAGCCGCTAAAGTTTTGTCCATTATGCATGCTCCTTGCCGTCAGTAGTCGAATGCCTTGTAGGGGCGGGAAAAGGTGAGGTCTTTTGTGACGATGACATTGAAGCGGTAGCCGGGCCGGATTTCCAGCGTTGGCGCAATATTCATGTTCCTGGCGATCAACTGGGCGGTCACCTGGCCAAGTTGCTGTCCCAGCGCCTCGCTCATGGCGCTGCTGGCGCTCTGGCGCGTGGCCAAGTCAACGGTTTGCGGCTGGCTCATGGCAATGCCTGCCGTCACGCCGGACATCAGGAAGGCCGAGGAAAACAGGCGGAAGTAATGGTTGTTGACCTGATCGCGGAAGCCGGCATAGCCCGCACTGTCTGCACCGGGCATGCTGCCGATATCCATGGCCTTGCCGTCGGGGAAGACGATGCGCTGCCAGGCGACCAGCACGCGCGACTGGCCATAGGCGACGTCGCTGGAGTACTGGCCGACCAGCCGTGAACCCTGCGGTATCAAGCGCCATTTTCCCGTCGCTGTGTCGAACACGTCCTGGCTGACCTGGGCCACGATTTGGCCTGGCAGGTCCGAATTGATGCCGGAAATGAGCATGGCCGGGACGACGAAGCCCGCCCGCAGTTCGTACGGCGAGCGGGGCGCTTCCGCGCGCGAGTCCAGCCGCCAGCGGTCGCCCTGGCCTGGCATATCGAACTGGCGGTAGTTTTTGCCGCCAGCGGTGGCGTCCCCGAGCGGCACGGGTCCTGCCACATCGGCCGCAGAGGCAGTGCTGCCACCGAGACCCATCGCCTGTAACTGCTGCAGCCTGGCCTGGTAGGCGGCAGCCGGGTTGTCGCTCGCCTGTGCGTCGGCCTGCTGCTGCAGGGCCGCCATTTGCGTGAGGGCTTCTTCGCGCGTGAGCGGGCCGTTGCCGCCAAGCGCCGAACCGGCGCTGCGCGGGGCGATGGCCTGGACCGTCGTCTTGGAGCGGACCGCCTCGTCGAGCTGACGCAGCTTGTCCATGCGCATTCGCTCGCGCTCCTCCAGGCCGCGCTGCTCTTCTGGTGGCAGAGTGTTGCCTGGTGGCCGCGGCGGCGCCTCCAAATCATCGGGGCGGGCCACGATAATGGCGCCGGTCGGGGGCAGCTGCATATCGGGTTGGCCGGGAACTGTGGCCTTTGCAGGCGCGACGAAGCCGTCCTTCTCGCTGCCGGCGATTTCCTTGGCAAACATGCTGGTGCTGCCAGCCTTTGCCTCCAGCGGATCTACCGGGCGGTTTTGCTGGGCCGAGCGGTCCCAGGCTACCAGGGCCATCACGAGCAGGAAGATGCCCATTGCGCCGCCAATCAGGTAGACGGGCAGGTTGTTGACGCGCCGCACGCCGGACTTCTTGCGGACGCTGTCGGGCGAGGCGTCCGGTGACATGTCTTCATCGTCGCTCATGGCCCGGCCTCCCTGTGTATCCACGCGCTGGCCGGCCGTGCGGCGTCGCCCTGGACCAGATAGGCGCGCGTCAGCGACTCGCCGCCGGTATACAGCGTGAGGCGGACCAGATCGGGCTCGCTGGCCAGGTCCAGCACGTAACGCAGGGGAGTGGCTCCCACACTTGGCGAGGATGGCAGCGGAGAGTTGGGCGCCACCGTGGCGGTGAATTCCGCAATGGCATAGCCTTGCGCACGCAACTGTCCCAGCAGTTTGGCTCCGAAGCCGTCCTGCGCCGCATGTTGCAGGGTAAAGCGGGTGTGGGCTGGCGGGTAGCTGGCCACGAGCCGGGCCGCCGCATCGGCGGCGATTCTACTTTCCTGCGCAGGCACTGGCACCGTGAGCAGATTGCCATAGGCTGTCACGCCAGCGGCCTGGTTTCCGGCGCAGCCTGCGAGGCAGGCCAGCAGCAAGGGCAGGATCATCTGTGCGCGCATGTTCATTTCTCCCGCGTGATGGTGACTTTGTCCTGCGCGCGGCCTGCACCGGCAATCAGAATGGCCTTGTCGAAGACCGTGTCGACGATGTAGCGGTCGCCCTGCAGGCGGTAGTTGACCATCGCCGTTTCATCCTCGCTGAACAGGCCGCCATCCCTGCGCACCACCAGCAGGGTGGGCGCTTCCGTCTGCGCCATCGCCAGCGGCATCTGGATGATGGTTTTGCTGCCGTTGTTGTACACGCGGACGGGTTTCCAGGGCGCGGAACCCGTCACGACATAGGCAAAACTGAGGTCGCCCAGGTATTCACCGGTCTGCGCGATGGTGCGTTCCTGCTTTTCCCGGGTATCGCGGGTCTTGAGGGCATCCCATTTGGCGGCTGCGTCTTCAATATAGGTGAAGGCGATGCGCGGCATGAATTCGCTGCGGTGCGAGCGTAGCCGGAAATGGTAGGTACGCCTGCTGGTGGTGACGATCAGCGAGGTTTCCAGTCCTACGTCGAGTGGCTTGATGATGAGGTGCTGGACTTCGGCGGGGCCGCTGCCCGTGATGGCCGGCTCCACCGTCCAGCGCGCCGTGTCGCCCAGGTGGATGGAGTTGACCTGTTCGCCCGCCTGCAGCTCGATATCGCACACCTGCAGTACGGCGCACACGATGCCGGGCTGCTGGGCTCCAAAGAGAAAGCGGATCGTGCCGTCCTTGCCCGGCACGGGCTGGATGCCCGTGCCGCTGGCACTGCGCCAGCGCTGGGCAATGGCGATCGCGTTTTTCTCTTGCTGGGTCAGCGCCAGATTCTTGCCGGAGAAGTAACCGTCGGCGATGCTCTTGCCGTCCGGTCCTGCTGTTGCATGAGTGGCGGCGAGGCCCAGCATCAGTACCAGGAAGATGGATTTCATGGAAAGCCTCCTCAGAGTTGTTTTGCCCACGAAAAATCGCGGATATAGATGCCCAGCGGGTTGTTGCGCAGCTGTTCTTCCGTGGTCTGGGGCGTGGCGGCCACGGTGTACACGGTGAGCAGCGCACGCATGCGGAACGGCGGCGCAGTCAAGACGCCCTGGCGGTCGCGCACCGTTTCCGTCCAGTCGACCTGCCAGGTATCGGCCGTCTGCGGCAGGGCGGAAATGATCTCGGTGCTGACGGTTTCCCTAGTGGCGCGCTTGAGCGGGCTGCTTTCATCGGTACCGTTCAGCCATTCGTTTGCCTTGGCCGTGGCCGGGTCGTTTGCCGCCAGCATCGAGTACAGCCGGTAGATGGCCTTGCGCTGCAGCGCGATGTCCGGCGTGACCAGGCGCGCGTCGCCAACGAAGGATGCTGCGGCGGCGCGCACCACGCGCGGGTCTGCCGCGAGTGCCAGCTGCGCCGGCGCCACAGCGAAGGGCTGGCCCAGCTTGTCGACCTCGACCACATAGGGCACGAACCTGGACTGGCTGGCGACATGGACCATGCCGCCAACAGCGGCCAGGGCAATCAGCAGCGACAGCACAGCCAGCAGCTGCCAAGTCTGGCGCGACGATGCGGCTTGGGCCGCATGATCGTTCCAGGTGCGCCGCGCGGACAGGTACGGATTGTCGTTTTCGCCACTTCGGCGGCCGCCTTCCAGGAATTCGTCTTGCGCAGGTGCTTTGCGGTTTCCTGCAGTGCGCAACGATCTAATTATGCGGGCAATGTTCATGCTGCGCCTCCGTAGTCGTCCAGGTTCAGTCCCCGGCTGGCCAGCCAAGCGCTGGTCCATGCACTGCCATGCTTGGCTTCCAGTGCCTTGACCGCGGCCACCGATTCCTTGTCCGTGGCGCCGACGAAGGCCATGGCCAGCGGCCCTAATGCCAGGTCGTACAGGCGCCGCCCGTGCTCCGAGACATAGTAGTACTGGCGCTTCGGGATGGCCGTGGCGAGAATTTCGATCTGGCGCGCGTTCAAGCCCATGCGGCGGTACAGCGCCGCCGTGTCTTCATCGCGCGCATAGACGTTGGGCAAGAAAATCTTGGTGGCTGTCGATTCCACCAGCACGTCAAGGATGCCGGAGTTGGCCGCGTCGGACAGGCTTTGGGTGGCCATCAGCACCAGGCAATTCGCCTTCGCCAGCACTTTTAGCCAGATGCGTATGCGGGCGCGGAAGGCGGGGTGGCCCAGCGCGAGCCACGCTTCGTCGAGGATGATGGCGGCAGGCTGGCCCTGCAGGCTGCGCTCGATGCGGCGAAACAGGTATAGCAGGGTGGGAAGCGCATATTTTTCGCCCATGCCCATCAGTTCCTCGATCTCGAAGACAGTGAAGTCGGACAGCGACAGGCCGTCTTCCTCGGCATCGAGCAGGTGCCCCATGCTGCCCTCGACCGTATAGGGGCGTATCGCCTGGCGCACCGCTTCATCCTGGATCGTCAGCGCGAATTCGGAAAGGGTCTTTGCGCCGCTGGCATGCATGCTCATGATGGCGTTACCGATTTCGTTGCGCTGGGCGGGCGTCGTCTCGACATTGTTCAGGGAGAGGATGGTGTCGATCCACTCCATGGCCCAGGCGCGGTCGCTGCGCGTGTCGCCATGCGTCACGCAGTGCATCAGGGCTGGCGCCAGTGGCGGATACAAAGGGCAGGGTGCCTTGTCCAGTCCTGTCCAGATGGTGCTCGTGGGGAGCAGGTCGGCCAGGTTCATGGTGTTGATCAAGGGACGCCGCACATTCTCCACGCCATGGCCGGGCAGGCTGCCCAGGTAGGCGTCCATGGTGTTGACCGACTCCACCCGCGCTGCAAAGCCGGTGCGGTTGATCGCTTTCTCGACCTGGCGCGCGGCGGCGTCGAGTCTTTCCCGGTCCTCGTCCATCAAGATCACAACGCTCGTGTAGTAGCCCTGCGCCACCAGGCCGCTGTTGACCTCCGCAATGGCCGCCTCCGCATCGGCCACCATCGACAGCGCATCTTGGTCCACGGGGCCGGTGCTGGTATTGAATACCTGGTCGAAGAAACCGCGTATCTTCTGCCGCCACTTCTTGCGGAACTTGTCGAGGTGGCTGACTGCCTCGTGGGTATCCATGAAGATGAAGCGCGAGGACCAGCGGTATTCGCATGCCAGTTCGCCAAGCGCGGTGAGGATGCCGGGCGTGGACTCCAACGGGAAGCCCTCGATGGCGACCGCCTGGACGAACTTGCGGCCTATCCGGGGCACGACGCCGCCGAACAGCTCCTGGCCGCCGATCACGGCGTCGAGGTACATGGGATTGCGGGGCAGGATGACCGGGTGGTTGATGCCGGTGATGCAAAACTGCAGCCAGCGCAGCAGCGCGTCATGGGTGGCGCAGCTGCCATCTTCGCCGATGACCTCCTTGCCGCGCAGGCGTTCCAGCGCTACGGCAGACGATAAGCGCGACTCGATGCTGGCGCACTCGCGTCTGAAGAAATCGATCAAACCCTGTGTGCGCGCCTTGTGGCCGGGTGTCGCCGCTTCATCGTCGAACATCAGCTCAACGAATCTGCTTTGTGCCAGCAGCGGCGGAAGGTAGGTGGCGCTGAAGACGAAGTAGCCTTCGTGCATGGTGCCCAGACCTTCGAACAGGCGGCGGCGTTCCTCGTCGATGGCGGCGGAAACCGGATCGGGGAAGTGGGACTGGCCGGCGGCTGCATAGCCGGGTGCGGGCCGCCGCACCGCGTCGACGTGGATCATCCAGCCGCTGCCCAGCCCGGACAACGCTTGGTTGATGCGGAAGGAGACCAATTCGCGCTGCTGTTCCGTGCTGCTGGCGTTGTCCCCGCCTCGGTAGATCCAGGCCGCCGTGAAAGAGCCGTTCTTGCCGACGATGACGCCGTCGTCGACCATGGCGGCATAGTTCAGCAGGTCGGCCAGCCCTGCATCGCGCGAGCGGTGCTGTTTCAGCCGCATGCCGGCACTAGCTGCGCGGATGCGGGCATACAGGATGACCAGCATCAGGCAGCCGCAAGCCGCAATGGCAATAGAGATCGCTTCAGTCATTTGTATTGCCTCCCCTGGCCGGCTGTGTTGACGCGGAAGGGCGTGCTGCGCGCGGCATAGTAGCGCCGGTAGCGGCGGTGGCGCAGGTACACCTGGCGCAGCTTCGGATCATGCTTGGCCATCAGGCGGCAGGCGAACAGGGCGCCCGTCCACAGCAACAGTCCCACCACTGTTGCCCGCAGTTCCTGCGCGCTGAAAATTAGCGCGAAGGCCAGCAGGCCAGCAAACATGACAAGTTCGCGGTCACCGCCCATGAACAGGTTGTGCCGGTTGCCCGCACGGCGGATGGGGATGGCGCGCAGGGCCATGGCTATGCCAACCGTGCGCCGGTGCACAGCGCGGCATGGCGTATGCCGCCGCACAGCATGTCGCTTGCTGCCGCGATTTCTGCGCCGCGCCCGAAGAAGGTGCTCATCACGTTTTGCGCGCCCACCAGCAGCGCCATGACCAGTACGATGAAGATCAAGGTGCGGAAGAAGCCATTTAAGTCGCCGCCAAAAATGAGCACGCCGCCGGCGATGACGATGCCGATAATGGACAGCGCGAAGGCCACCGGCCCGGTGACGGAATTGCGCAGGTTCTCCAGCCAGCTTTCATAGGGCAGTGAGCCGCCGGTACCGGCTGCGGCATTGGCCTGGTGCGGCAATGACAGAAATAGCAGGACTATGACGGCCGCGCATAGCCAGAACTGCGTCTTGGCGTGGATGGGGCTCGGCGGGCCTGGCAGAAATGTAACCATCGGGAGCTCCTCAGGGTAGGTGGGTGAGATAGCGGCCGTCCGCGTAGCCGGAAACCTCAAGGATTTCCTGGACGCTGCGGCCGGAAGGAGTGCGGGCGATATGCACGACCATGTGGACCACCTCGCCGATCAGTGGCTCAATGTCGGCCGGAGCCGATGCGTTGCGGGTGATGAGGGACTTGAGGCGGACGAGGCCCGCCGCCGGATTGTTCGCGTGCAGGGTGGCAGCGCCACCCTCGTGGCCCGTATTCCATGCGTCGAGCAAGTCCAGCGCCTCGGGTCCCCGTACTTCGCCGACAAGGATGCGGTCAGGGCGCATGCGTAGGGTTGCTTTCAGCAGGGCCGTCATGGAGACGTCGAAAGAAGTGTGGTACTGCACGAAGTTCTCCGCGGCGCACTGGATTTCTCCCGTGTCTTCGATGATGAAGATACGCTCGCCGGGATCGCAGAGGACCATTTCGTTGATGATGGCGTTGACCAGGGTAGTCTTGCCGGAGCCAGTGCCGCCGGTGACGAGGATGTTGCGGTGACTGGCAACTGCCTGCTGCAGGACGCTGCGTTGGCGCGTCGTCATGTTGCCGGTGGCGACATACTCGTCCAGCGTGTAGATTGCAATGGCTTTCTTGCGGATGGCAAAAGTGGGGGAGAGCACGACTGGAGGTAGCTGGCCGGCGAAGCGTGAGCCATCGAGCGGTAGTTCGCCTTCCAGCAGGGGTTTGCCGCGCGTGACTTCCTTGCCATGGTAGCCTGCCACGGTCTTGACGATGGCTTCGGCCTGCGCCGCGCGCAGCGTGCCGATGCACTGCATCCGCTCGCCCAGCCGCTCCTGCCATAGCCGGCCGTCGGCATTGAGCATGATTTCCACGGTGCGCGGATCGTTCAGCGCCGCCATTAGCAAGGGACCCATGTCGCGCTCCAGCTTGCGCCGGGCCCGGTCCTTCAGCGTGGAAAAATCTTCGGTATCAGCCATGATTGGTATACCCCTGCTGCATCAATGCATTTCACATATGCAAAGGATATACCGTGAAAAATAGCTTGATTAGACTTGGCGCAAACCTCATCTGCTTATTTTTTGATCAGGTCGGTGTTAGGTGCCGATACTGGTTGACTATTTCACTGAAGATATGAATTTACAGCGCGTGCGCAGGTGGTGGCGCATTTACGCCAGTCAGCCGTCTGCTTGCTTGCCGCCCGCGATGTTCTTCCGATTCGTATCATTCCACTGGTGCACCTGAAATGCCTGGTACTCGGTGAGCACCGCCGCCATGCGCACATAGCCGGGCGGCAGGCTGCTCGGCGCCTTGCCACCCGCGAGCATGTCGAGCGATTCCTGGTCCAAGTCGGTCATTTCCAGCAGGGCAGGTAGCGTCACGTCGAGGGCTTTGGCGATCGACTCCATGATCTTGAGCGAGGGATTGGCCTTGCCATTAGTCAGATCGGACAGGAACGACACCGACATGTCCGCGCGGTCGGACAGTTCATTTTTGGAGATGCCCAGTTCATCCAGAAGGCGCAGGACATTGGTGAAGAAAATTTGGTTGTACACGTTGAATTTTCCTCAATTTGGTGTTTTTATGTCAATCAATATAATTGTATGGCAAATAAATTGCAATGGGTGTATTGGATAGATGGTATCAATTATTTGTCGTCGATATTGGTGTGCCAAGGCGGTGAGCCGAGCTGAAACAACACCTTGTTGCTGCGTTACCCGTGAGGAAATGTCGACGAACCAAGTGGCGGTTGATTTTAGTTGTGGTGGGATCAGTGCATGCGGTGACGGTTAACCATGCCGTGGCTTTTGAGTTCCCACATCGTCGGATATACGCGACTGGCGGTTGAAGCCACTGGGAATTGGTGGTTGGTTTCGAATGCGAAACGGTGGCGGGAACCGAAAGCTAAAGTGCGGTGGTTTGGATGCTAATACTCAGAAAGCTTTTACAGCCGCCAGAAGTGCCACTCGCGCCTCGGCAATGTGCCGCCCGCATCGTTTGCTGAAAAATTCAGCAAACAACCACAGGCGGCTTGAAACAAGAGTGTCCGCTATTGACAGTACACCTCATAGTACCGTTCGCGTAAGGACGCGGCAGCCGAGTTCCGAATTCCGGAAAGTTTTACTGCGCTCGTTACGGCAGCGTGTAAGCGATGATGTAGTCACCATGATCCGGCGCCGAGCGTGAGCCACTTGCCGTGACGACAACATACTGTTTGCCGTTCTCGGGCGACGTGAATACAAGTGGGGTCGATCCGCCTCCGACAGGGATCGCGCTTTTCCAGAGAACATTGCCGGTCATCACGTCGAGTGCGCGCAGATAGTAGTCAGACGTCGCTGAGAAAAAGACCAGGCCCGAACCCGTGGTCACTGCGCCACCGAGAGTCGGCATGCCCAGTTCGATCGGCATATGGGTCTTGATGCCCAGCGGCCCGAATTGTTCGGGGGTTCCCAGCGAACGATGCCACAACACTTTCTGAGTGCTCATGTCGATGGCGGCCATGGTGCCGAATGGGGGATTCGTGCATGGCACGCCGAGGAACGACTGCACCATGCCGCGTTCGGCACCATACGGGGTCTTTTTCATCGGGATGACGCCGCCGACACCTGCCGATTTTTTTCCGGCAAGGCGCTGGTCCACTACCTCGCGGCTGAGCAAGCGACCCTTCATCATGATCCGCATGTCGTTGACGATCATGATGTCATGTTGCTTGTCGATGGATTGACCGCCCCAGTTCGTCGTGCCATACCAGGATGGACTCTCAAGGTACCATTTCAACTGCGGCGGTGTGTAATCGCCTTCGTAATGCAGTCCTTTGAACTGGATCCGGCAGTTCAACTGATCGATCGGGGTGATGCCCCACATCGTTGCCTCGGTCAGAACTGCGTCACGCATCGAAGGCATGCCCACCGAATACGGCTGGGTTGGCGACAGGCGCTCGCCGGGCACTCCGTTGGTCGGGACCGCACGTTCTTCAACCGGAGTGATCGGCTTGCCCGAACGTCGGTCCAGCACATAAATTTGGCCATTCTTGGCCGCCTGAACCAGCGCCGGAATGCGGCCACCCTTGCCGTCGGGCATGTCGTAGAGCACGGGTTTGGACGGCAGGTCATAGTCCCAGACATCATGATGAACGAGCTGGAAAGTCCAGCGCTCTTGGCCCGTGGTGGCATCAAGCGCAACGACTGAACTGCTCACCCGATCTGTGGCCGCGGAACGTGTTCCACCGAATAGGTCGGGTGTGCCGTTACCCGTGGGCAGGTAGACCATGTTCAATTTCGGATCGTAGCTCGGCGTGGCCCACATGTTTGGGGTGCTTCGCGTGTAGGTCTCCCCGTCGGCCGGTTCGCCGGTTTTTCCAGGGCGGCCAACGTCCCACGCCCATGCCAGTTCTCCGGTGGCTGCACTGAAGGCGCGCACCACGCCCGAGGGTTCGTCGGCAGATTGATTGTCCATGACCCAGCCGCCCACGATCAGGTTGTTACCGGCCAGGAGTGGGCCGGAAGTCGGGTTGTAAAAGCCAGGAATGACCTGCCCCATGCCCTTGGCCAGAAACACGGTACCGTCGCGACCAAACTGAGGGATCATCCGGCCATTCGTCGCATCCAGCGCAATCAGGCGCATGTCACCAGTCGTGAGGTAGAGACGTTTCTTGCCCGGCGCGTCGTCCGCGATTCCCGGCATTTCATAGTAAGCCAGTGAGCGGCAGCGCATCCAGTTGGCCGTCGACGTGGGCGTCACCTTGGGATCGAAGTGCCAGAGCTTTTCGCCAGTCGTGGCACGAACGGCGAAAACTTGTCCGGTCTGTGTACACGGATAGAGCGTGTCGCCGATCTGCAGAGGGGTGTTCTGGTTTTCCCGTCCGTCTGCCGAGATGTCGCCGGTGCGCATGGTCCAGGCAACCTTCAACTGATTGACGTTGTCCTTTGTGATCTGCGTATCCGGGGAAAACTGCTCGCCCGATGCTGTGCGGCCAAAGCCCACCCAATTTTTGGGCTCATTCGACGGGACATAGTCAGCCGCAGCTTGCGGGGCTTGCCCGGGTTTGACGATCCAGATGGGAAAGAACGCGTTGATGAATACCGTGACCAGCGCCACCGAAGTGAGTGCCGCGACGCCGTAGGACGCTCGCCGGATACGCTGAACTTTAAGAGCGTTCGGCATGAACGGCACACAGAGAGCCAACAGTAGTCCCAGGACCGCAAACATGCCCAACCGCGCTGCGAGTGGTCAGAATTGGAGTCCCGTTTCCCAGACAGCCCAGGCCGCAGTCACGACAAAAAACGCGGCGTACAAACTGGCGGCCCGGAGGTCCAGACGAACCAGAAGGATGGCGACACCCAGTAGTACCAACCCCGCCGGGGCGTAGTACAGTGAGCCGCCCAAGGTAATGAGCTGCACCCCACCATAGACTAGGTAGAGCCCTACGATGGCAAAGATGATGCCCAAGGTGATTGCATAGCCCCTGAGAAATACCGACGGTTTCTCGCCGGACGACTGACGGTTGAGTGACATTATTTGTTTCCTAAATTTCTGAGGTAATTGGCAAGCACCGCACGGTGGTTTCAGCGATCACGGCAGCAAGTTGTGCTGATGTATCTGATCTCTGCCTTCAGACCAATTACGTCGAATGGGGTATTTCTGACGCTTCGTCGCAGCCACGAGGCGCCAGACTTGGCCGACATTGACCGAGTGCCTGCCATGTTAACATGGGAAACGTCCCTCCTTTTGTGAATGAAATTATCGACATAGTAGAATTTAAAGCTACTATTGTGGGGTTAAAGAGCCAGGGGCAGTGTACGCATAGCCATATGCCAGTCCCATTTCGGGACTGGCTATCAAGCTTTGTAGATTTGTCCAGATGGATAAGTCTACCGACACTGCCCTACCAACAATCGGCCATCAAAACGCGTGCTGCATGCCCATACTGACGGCCCGATCGCCGCTGCCGCCATCGCTGGCATTACCGAGCGTGTAGCTGGCGCCATTCTTGTTGCGCATGCGTGCGTATACCGCATACAAGTTGGTGCGCTGCGACAGAGTGTAGCGGTAGCCCAGGCCGAGCTGGTCAGCATCGCGGTTTGCCGCAGTCTTGTCGTCCTTGTGGATCCATGAAGCGAGCAGCGTATGCGCGCCTAGCGGCACGGCCACGCCGACCAGTGCATCGGTGCTGTCATCTGTGAGCGATGCAGCTGTCGGCACCTCGGCGTAGCCGTAAGGATTGGCGCTATTGCGCAGCGTTGAGCTGAATAGCCCCTTGTTGATGCCATAGGCTAGGTAGAGCTTGGCAAGCGGGAACGCATACGTCGCCGCGAGGAAGGTATTGCGCGCGCTACCCGCCTTTGTGGTGGTGGTATCGTTGTTCTTATTGTGCCAGGCCACGCGTACTGACAGTGGCGCCGCGTCGTAGGCGATGGCGAAGCCGGCCGCACGCCCTGCTGTGCTGTCGCCGGCGATTTCCCCTGCTGAATATGCGGCTTCTCCGCTAAAGCCCTTCCACTGCGGGCTTGCATACTTGATGCTGTTACTCATGCGTCCGCCATCCGATACGGCAGTGATCAGGTTTTTTTCGTCGGCCGAGGTGCCGCTGGAGAAGGGGTCGGCAAACACGGTCGCGAGATAGTGCGGCGCATACTGGCGGCCCAGCGTCAGCGTGCCTGCCTGTTCATTGCTGATGCCGACGAAGCTCTGCCGCCCGAACGCCAAGCCGCCCTGGCCCGATGCGCCGGTGTCGACCTGGAGGCCGCTCTCGATTACGAACAAGGCCTTGGTGCCCCCGCCCAGGTCTTCGGTGCCCTTGAAACCCAGCCGTGAGCCGCCGGCGATACCGCTGCCAACCTTGGTGATCGAGCCCGCCTTATTTCCGCTTTCGAAGGCCAGGCCGGCATCGAGCATGCCGTAGACTGTTACATTGGATTGCCCCCAAGCGAGCTGGCTTATCGCCGCCGAAGCTGCGGCTGCCATCAGTTTCTTTTTCATCAATTTTCCTTATTTGGATGTTTGGGACTGCGGGGCTGGCTCTGGCAGTAGACAGTTCCTGGCTCCGGCATCCTAGCCAAAGCCCAGCGACGAATGTTGTTCATGATGTTCCCCTTTTAACCCGGTCTTTTTAGGTGGTCAGAGCAGCGCCTTCCTGCTTTGAAGACGATTCCATGCGTAGACCACTTTACCGCCCCGCCCCTCTTTTGCTAAAACGTATGCGCGGCGGGCAGCCAGGCTAGCCGCCGCAGCGGCGCGTTTACAGGAAGCTCAGAACGCTGTCGACCGCCTTGCGCGGTTTCTTCGCCCAGTTGCCCGGCGCGGCATAACCGACGGTGATCATCATGACGGGGATCTCGGTGGCTGGCAGTTCGAGTTGCGCGGCCACGCCGGCGGCATCGAAGCCGATCATCGGGCACGATACCAGGCCTTTCCCTTGCGCGGCCAGCATCAGCGTCATCGCGGCCAGTGAGGCCGAGCGCACCGCTTCGTCGCGCGCCATGACCGGATTGTTACCGTACATGTTCTGTACGGCGTCCAGCCAGCCCTGGTAAGTTTCTTCGGTGATGATGCCGGCATCGACGGTTGGTTTCAGCGCCGCAGGCAAGGTGACGTGCGGGTCCAGCGTGCCGCAGATGATGAAGGTGACGGCGGCGTCGGTGATTTTCGGCTGGCTGTACGCCAGCGGCAGCAGGGAGGCCTTGGCCGCGTCGCTCTCGACGGCGATGAACTTCCAGTTTTGCAGGTTGAACGCCGACGGTGCCTGTGTGGCCAGTGCGACCAGTTCGGCGATCTCAGCCTTGCTGAGTTTGCGCGTGGCGTCGTAGTTGCTGGCCGAGGTGCGGGAGGTGATGATTTCGTTAATGTTGGACATGTTGATACTTTCGAAAGAATTCCGGTAGACGAGGAGTGCGTTCAGCGTAACGTTCGTTGAACTTGCAGGGTGGTGCGACGATCCGGCATGGCCCGACGAACTGCATGCAACTATGTTCAACGCGAGAAGCCGTTGAACAACGTCATGTAGGTGGCGTTGAAGGTGTCCAGCGCCTTGCGGCATTCGGCATTCGGTTCGCCGTAGACCACCAGCGACAGCACGTTCACCATCGACATAAAACGTTCGGCGAAGTGGCTGAAGGTTTGCTCGACATGGCTGACAAAGGCGTCCGAATCGGCATAGCGCTCATAGATGTGGGCGATGGTCTGGTCATGGTTCAGGCTCCACTGGTAGGCCAGTGTGCCAGGTTCATTTTCAGCCAGCGGAACGATCTCCGTGACCATCGTTTTAAACGCTTCAAGTCGGCCCGGCTTGAGCTCAAGGGTGAAGACCCAGAACAGTGCGTTAGCCAAAGATTTTCCCCGCGCCGGCCCAGTCGGACGGCTTCACGTCTTCGAAGATGACGTAGATGTAGCTGGCATCGGTGCCGGTGTGCTTGACGATGCTTTCGGTGATTTCGGCGGCGACGATTTCTTTGGCTTTGGCTTCTTTACCTTCAAACCAGGTTACGCGTACGACAGGCATAAAGTTTTCCTAATAAAAACAGTGAGTTGGGGGTAAAACTGTTCGACTGGAAGCAGTCTAAACCTTCTCTGTTTGTCGATAAACAGGCTATTCTTCGCCGCAGCGTCGCCTTTTTATCTACAATGGAGGAGGCCGACTTTTCTGAGGGAAAGGCGGGCACATGATTGAGATTGAATCGCTGAGTGGCATCACGACGTTTGTCGTGGTGGCCAGGGCGGCCAGCTTTACCGAGGCCGGCGAGCTGCTGGGCTTGTCCAAGTCCCCAATCGGCAAGACCATCGGCCGGCTCGAGGAGCGACTGGGTGTGAAATTGTTTTACCGCGCCACGCGTCACCTGACGCTGACCGCCGATGGCGAGGCTTATTTCTCGGTGTGGCCGACGGCGCTAGATGGCTAGAGAGCAGCGGCGAGGTCGAGGCCAACCAGGGTGGGCTATGCTGCCCAAGCGAGGCGGCGAGCGCTAAGGACACATAAACAAATAACTTGAACTTTTTTTCTGGCCATGGAGGGCGCCCTGCTGCGTTGCTCACCGCTTGCAGTGCTCGCACTGCGGCGCGGCGAACGCCTTGCATTGCATCCCGCCATGACCGCCAAAACGTCCAGTTATTAATTTACGTGCCCTAAGGAGTGACTTCAATCGGCTGGTGCGGCCTGATCGGAGAATTTATCAAAGATCAGGCTGCGCAGCCATTGATTACCTGGATCCCGGTGGTATTTGGCATGCCAGAATACGTTGATGTCGATCGGCGTCTTGACCACCGGATGCGGCACGTAGCGCAGGTTGAACGGCTTCACGCAGGCATGGGCAAAGCGTTCCGGGACGCTGGTTATCATGTCGGTGGTGCTGATGATGTGTCCGACAGCAACGTAGTGCGGCACCGTGAGCTTGACCTTACGTTTGATCCCTTTACGTTCGATGGTGGTATCCATGTCCGCGTGGCCAGTGCCCGCAGCAACTACAACGACGTGGTCTGCTGAGCAGAACTCATCGAGTGTCATCTCTGGCTTGTCCAGCGCATGTCCAGCCCTGAACATGCACACGTAGCGTTGATTAAACAGCCGGCGCTGGAAAAAACCGGCCTTTAATTGCGGCAGGAGGCCGATCGCCAGATCGACGTGACCGGCCTCCATTTCATCGCGCAGGTTGACCGCAGTATTGCGAACCGAACTGACGGTTACGCCCGGCGCCACCTTGGCCAGCAAGTCCATTAGCTGCGGCAAAAAATAGATTTCCCCAATGTCGGTCACACCCAGCGTGAACTTGCGATTGCTGGTCAGCGGATCGAAGCTGTGCTTGTGGTTCAGCGAACTGTGGATGGTGCTCAGCGCATAAGCTATCGGCTCGGCCAGCTGACTGGCGTAGGGTGTAGGTTCCATTCCCTTCGATGTGCGCTGAAACAGTTCATCCCCCAGCAGCAAGCGCAAACGCTTGAGCGAGTTGCTGACGGCAGGCTGGCTCAGCCCCAGCTTTTCCGCCACTATCGATACCCGTCGCTCCATCAGCAATTGGTGGAAAACGAGTAGCAAATTCAAATCGACGTCTTTTAGTTCCATAAAGTAATATTCATTTGAGTGATTTTGTTCATTCACCATATTCTATATATTTATATTACACCAGTTCCTATACTCGTAAAAAAACAAACTACGAGACACGGATTCAATGATGGAACTGATCGTACAACCCCTGGGCCGCAGTGTGTCCGTGACCGCTGGAGACAACCTTCTTGAGGTCCTCCGCGAGAACAATATTCCCATTTCGTATAGCTGCACCGCAGGCCGCTGCGGCACCTGCCGTTGCAAGGTGCTTGAAGGTCGTGTGGTCGAAACCGGGCAGGAAGCAAAGATCACCAATCCCAATGAGGGCCGCTATGTGCTTGCTTGCATGAGCACGCTCAATGAGAGCTGCGTGATCGAAGTGCCAGAGCCGGACGAAATCGTCACCCATCCGGCCCGTATCGTCAAAGCCGAAGTCGTCACGATAGAAGACGTAACGCACGATATCAAACGCATCGTCATGCGCTGTTCGAAGCCGCTGTCGTTCTCGCCGGGCCAATACGCAATGTTGCAATTTACCCCGGAACACATCCGCCCTTATTCGATGGCGAGCCTGGAAACCGATGGCCAGCTGGAATTTCACGTACGCCTGGTGCCCGATGGCCGCGTCACCGGCTACATCCGGGATAGCCTGAAGGTCGGCGATAGCGTGCGCGTTAGCGGGCCAATGGGCACCGCTTATCTGCGCCAGAAGCACGCAGGCCCCATGCTGTGCATCGCTGGCGGTACAGGCTTGGCGCCGGTGCTGTCCATCCTGCGCGGCGCGCTGGCGAATGGCATGCAAAACGAGATGCACGTGTACTTCGGCGTGCGCTCGCCGGCGGACATCTACTGCACGGATCAACTCACTGCATTGGCCGAGGCGTATCCAAACCTGCACGTACACATCATTGTCGCGATGGGCGAGCGTGACGGCGTGCACCGGCGCGGCCTGGTCACCGACGCTGTCGCAGAAGACCTACCCAGCCTCGACGGATGGCGCGCCTACCTGTGCGGTGCGCCTCCGATGGTCGATGCGGCCACTTTGCTGCTGCGCCGGCGCGGAATTCAACCTGAGCACGTCTATGCAGACGCGTTCTACGCCAGTGCCACCTGATGGAGACCAAGATGCACTCGACTACCAAGGCCGCGACGCAAGATCCGGCACGCGAACAGTTTTACCGTCGCATCGACAAATACCACCTGACGCCTCTGTGGGAAGTGCTCGGCACGCTGGTACCGAACTCGCCACGTCCGAAGCAGGTACCGGCGCACTGGCGCTACACGGATGTACGCGAGCACGTGATGGAATCGGGCACGCTGATCACCGCCGAGGAAGCGGTGCGTCGCGTGCTGATACTGGAAAACCCTGCGCTGCGCGGCAATTCCTCCATCACGCAATCGCTGTATGCCGGCCTGCAGATGATTATGCCCGGCGAAGTGGCGCCAGCCCACCGTCATACGCAAACGGCGCTGCGCCTGGTGCTGGACGGCGAGGGCGCCTATACCGCCGTCAATGGTGAACGTACCACGATGCATCGAGGCGACTTCATCATCACTCCAGCCTGGACTTGGCATGACCATGGCAATCTGGGCGATCAACCAGTGGTGTGGCTCGATGGCCTGGATATTCCACTGGTGCGCTTCTTCGACACCGGCTTCCACGAACACTCCGACCATGCAACGCAGGATACCAGCCGTCCAGAAGGCGATGCGCTGGCGCGTTACGGCAGTAATTTGCTGCCGGTCGACTTCCATCAGACTCCCAGCGAGCCGACCAAAGTATTCGTGTATCCGTATGCGCAAACCCGCGCGGCGCTGAGCGCCATTGCCGCCGGTGCGCCGGCCGACAAACATCTGGGCCACAAGATGCGCTACGTGAATCCGGCCACCGGCGCTTCGCCGATGCCGACCATGGGCGCTTACGCACAGCTACTCCCTGCCGGCTTCAAAACCGAACCATATCGCTGCACCGACGGCACCGTGTATGTCTGTCTGGAAGGCGCAGGCAGCGCGCAGATCGGCGAACAAACCTTCCATTTCGCCGAGAGCGACGTCTTCGTGGTACCGCCCTGGTACACGCTGAGGCTGAACGCCGACAGCGAAACCGTCCTCTTCAGCTTCTCCGACCGTCCTGTCCAGCAAGCGCTGGGCATGTGGCGCGAAGAGAAGCGCTAACCCTCGCATAACAATAATCTTTGGAGCAACCATGCAATACGCCATTCCCCCAGCCGCCGTCAACACCCTGGAAATCGCGGGCCAGGACGCGGCGTTCCCGGTCAACCGCATTTTCTGCGTCGGCCGCAATTACGCCGCGCACGCCATTGAAATGGGTAAGGATCCAACGCGCGACGCGCCGTTCTTCTTCATGAAGCCAGCCAATGCTGCGGTGCGCGCCAGTGCCGATGCGATCACCATCGCCTATCCGCCGAAAACTGCCAACTACCACCACGAGATTGAACTGGTGGTAGCTATCGGCAAAGGCGGCTCCAATATTTCTGTCGAGCAGGCGCTAGAGCATGTATATGGCTATGCTGTCGGCCTGGACATGACCCGCCGCGACCTGCAACTGGACGCGCGTGATAAAGGTCGCCCTTGGGAATTTGGCAAATCGTTTTCGCAGTCGGCGCCAATCGGCCCGTTGCATACCGTAAGTGCCATCGGCCATCTGGAAAATGCCGCCATTACGCTGACCGTCAACGGCGCGCCGCGCCAGTCCTCGGACATCAACAAGCTGATCTGGTCGGTGGCAGAGTCCATCTCCTACCTGTCGCAGTACGAAACGCTGGAGCCGGGCGACGTCATCATGACCGGCACGCCGGAAGGCGTGAACGCCGTGGTGGCCGGCGATGAAATGCGCGGCGCCATCGCCGGCCTGGGCGAGATCGTCGTCCGCGTCGGCAAAGGGAAAGATCATGAGTAAGCACGCCATATTCCCGATCAAGCCGGTGTGGGAGCAGGAGGGGTCGAGCCGTATCCCATTCTGGGCTTATACGGACAGCGATCTGTACAAACGCGAGCTGGAACGCTTCTTCTACCAGAACCACTGGTGCTACGTGGGCCTGGAAGCGGAGATTCCTAACCATGGCGACTTCAAGCGTACCGTGGTCGGCGAACGCTCGGTGGTGATGGTACGCCTCGAAGACGGTGGTATCAGCGTCGTGGAAAACGTCTGCGCGCACCGTGGCATGCAGTTCTGCCGCGAGCGCCACGGCAACAAGAAAGAGCTGGTCTGTCCATACCACCAGTGGAATTACAGCCTGCAAGGAGATCTGCAAGGTGTGCCGTTCCGCCGTGGCGTCAAGCAGGATGGCAAGGTCAACGGCGGCATGCCGAAAGACTTCAAGACGGAAGATCACGGTTTGACGAAGCTCAAGGTCGACACGCGTGGCGGCGTGGTGTTTGCCTCGTTTGACCATGACGTGGAATCGCTGGAAGATTTTCTCGGCCCGGAAATGCTGTCGTACTTCGATCGCCTGTTCAACGGCCGCCAGCTAAAAATTCTCGGCTACAACCGCCAGCGCATCCCCGGCAACTGGAAGCTGATGCAGGAAAACATCAAGGATCCCTACCATCCAGGCCTGCTGCACACTTGGTTCGTGACCTACGGCCTGTGGCGCGCAGACAACAAGTCGGCCTTGCGCATGGACAGCCAGTTCCGCCACGCCGCCATGATTTCGACACGCGGTACAGTCGGTCAACAGTCGGAAGTGACGGCTGGTGTCACCAGCTTCAAGGAAAACATGCAGATTGAGGACAAGCGCCTGCTCGACATCGTCCCGGAGCCGTGGTGGAACGGTCCGACCGCCGTGATGATGACAGTGTTTCCCAGCGTGATTTTCCAGCAGCAGGTCAACAGCGTCTCGACCCGCCACATCCAGCCGAACGGCACGGGCTCCTTCGATTTTGTCTGGACCCATTTCGGCTTCGAGGACGACAGCGATGAAATGACTGAACGCCGCCTGATCCAGGCCAACCTGTTCGGCCCGGCCGGTTTTGTTTCGGCTGACGATGGCGAGGTGATTGAGTTCTCGCAGCAGGGTTTCGAACAGAAACCGTTCCACCGCGCGATGGCGGAACTGGGCGGTGTCGACTGCGAAGATACCGAGCACATGGTCACCGAGACGCTGATACGTGGCATGTACAACTACTGGCGCAAAGTGATGGAGGTCTGATGATGAGCCAACTGCAAACCTATTTTGAAATCAGCCAACTGCAGGCCGCGTATAGCGCTGCCGTCGACAGCAACGACTGGGACCGCTGGATTGGGCTTTTCACCGAAGACTGTGAGTACAAGGTGCAGCCACGCGAAAACTATGAACGCGGCTTTCCGCTATGTACGCTGGCCATGCTGAGCAAGGGCATGTTGCGCGACCGCGCCTACGGCATCCGCGAAACGCTGTTCCATGACCCGTACTACCAACGCCACCTGGTTGGCCCGTCGCTGATCGTGAGCGAGGACAGCGACGTGATCGTTACCGAGACCAACTATACGGTGTTCCGTACCAAGTTGAGCCAGGAAACCACGGTGTTCAATGCCGGCCGCTATCTCGACCGCATCCGCCGCACTGCCGACGGTCTGCGCCTGGAATCGCGCTTGTGCATCTACGACACCGAGATGATTCCTAATTCTTTGATTTACCCGATTTGAGGCTGCCATGACGACACAACTTTGGACAGACGCGGTAGCGCTCGAGGCGGTACCGGACGAGGACGTAATGGCTGCGGCGGTACTGGGACGCGAATTGGCGTTCTACGGTGTGGATGGTCAGGTTTACGTGACCGACAACATCTGTACGCACGGGCACGCCCGGCTGAGCGACGGCTTTTTGGAGGGCACGGAAATCGAATGTCCTCTGCATCAGGGCAAGTTCGACGTGTGCAGTGGCAAAGCCATGTGCGCGCCCTTGACCGTCGACATACGCACCTATCCGGTCAAGATCGAAAACGGGCGTGTGTATGTAGACCTTGGCGACATCTGAATTAATAAATAACAAACAGGAGACAAAAATGAAGACGAAAAATAGTTTGGCAACCTTGGCAATGTGTGGCATGTTGTGCGCCGCTAACAGCGCGATGGCGCAAATCAAGGTAGGGCTGATGGCGCCGCTGACCGGTAGCCAGGCGGTGGTTGGCCAGGATCAGGTCGATGGCTTCATGCTGGCCGTTGAACAGAATGGTGGCAAGTTGGGCGGTCAAACGGTACAGATGTTCAAGGAAGATGACCAGCTCAAGCCGGAAATCGGCAGCCAGGCGATACGCAAGCTGATCGACAAGGACCGCGTCGACGTGATTGTCGGCTTGAGCTTTTCCAATGTCTTGATGGCCAGCCTGAAAACCCTGACCGAATCGGGCACGGTGGCGATTTCCACCAACGCCGGTCCCTCGCCCCTGGCCGGCGTCAGCTGTGCGCCCAACGTATTTTCGGTCGCCTGGCAAAACGATGGCGCCGCCGAAAGCATGGGTAAATACATGCAGGACAAAGGCATCAAACGCGTCTACCTGATGGCACCCAACTATCAGGCCGGCAAGGACATGCTGGCCGGCTTCAAGCGCTATTTCAAGGGCGAGGTGGTGGACGAGGTCTACACGCAAGTAGGCCAGTCTGACTACTCCTCCGAAATCGCACAGTTGCAGGCCGCCAAGCCGGACGCCGTGTTCGCCTTCTATCCGGGCGGCATGGGCGTCAACTATATCCGCCAGCTGAGCCAGGCCGGCTTACTGGCCAAGCTGCCCAACTACTCTGTCTTCACGGTCGATGGCGTCACCATGCCGGCGCTGCGTGATGCGGCAGTCGGCACCACTTTCGGTGCGATGTGGGATGCTGCGCTGGATAATCCCGAAAACCGCGCTTTCGTCAAGGCCTTCAGCGCAAAGTACAAGCGCATTCCGAGCGAATATGCGGCCGCAGCATATGATGCGGGCCGGCTGCTGAATGTCGCTGTCGGCACACTGCAAGGCAAGCCGGTAGAGAAGCAGGCATTGGCTGCGGCCGTCAAGGCATCCGGCAACCAGTTCCGCTCGGTGCGCGGTCCGTTCAGCTTTAACAAAAACAATCTACCGATTCAGAACTACTACGCTTTTCAGGTCGTAAAAGAGGGCGGCGTGCCAGTGGTCAAGAATGTCGCCACGCCACTGACGCAGCACCGGGATGCATACGCAGCCCAGTGCCGCCTGCCTTAACGGAGCAGGCCATGAGTATGAGTCTGTTATTGACCCAGCTGCTGAACGGCTTGCAGCTGGGGGTGCTGCTATTCCTGCTGGCGGCGGGACTGACGCTGGTTTTCGGCATCATGAGCTTCGTGAATCTGGCGCATGGTTCGCTGTATATGCTGGGCGCGTACTTTGCCGCCAGTGCCTACAGCCACACTGAGTCGTTCGGTCTGGCTTTGCTGGCGGGCGTGGGCGGCTGCGTGGTGCTTGGTTTTGCGCTGGAACGGTTGGCGATCTCGCGGCTGTACCGGCGCGATCACTTGGACCATGTACTGGCAACCTTCGGCATGGTGCTGTTCTTTAATGAGCTGGTGCGCATCGTGTGGGGACCGCAGCCTTACTTCCTGCCAGTGCCGGCCTTCCTGGAAAGCACGGTCGATCTGCTGGGCATCAGTTATCCGTCCTACCGCTTTGCCATCATCGTGGTCGGCTTGCTGGTCGCGCTGGGTGCGCATCTGCTGATGCATAAGACTCGGCTGGGCATGCTGATACGTGCCGGTGCGGTCAATCCTGCCATGGTAGGTGCGCTCGGCGTGGATATCAAGCTGCTCAATGCCTTGCTGTTTGCACTGGGCGCAGCGCTGGCTGGATTGGCAGGGGTGATGGCCGCTCCCATCCTCTCGATCCAGTCAGGCATGGGTGAGCCGGTACTGATTAGCGCGCTGGTGGTGATCGTGATCGGCGGCATCGGCTCGATCAGCGGTGCGTTCTATGCAGCGTTGATCGTCGGTGTGGCCGATACGCTGGGCCGCGCCTTTCTGCCTTCCTTGCTGCGCGAAGTTGCCAGCCGCGAGGTGGCCAATGCGGCCGGCCCGGCCCTGGCGTCGATGCTAATTTATGTGTTAATGGCGCTGGTCCTGGCCGTCCGTCCGCAGGGCCTGTTCCCTGCAGGGAGAAGCTGATGTCCTCCGTATTACTCAAGCCAGCCACGCTGGTACCCTTGCTGCTGCTGGTGGCGCTGGCCGCTGTGCCTGTCGTGGCGCGGGTCACTGATCAGCCGTTTTATCTCGCCTTCTTTGCTCGCATTATTATTTATGCGATCGCTGCCAGCGCGCTGAACCTGGCGCTGGGCTTTGGCGGGCTGGTCAGCCTGGGGCACGCTTTGTTCCTCGGATTGGGCGCGTATAGCGTAGCGATTCCGGCATTCCATGGCATCGACAATGGCTGGGTGCATCTACTCTGCTGCGTGTTGGTGTGCGCTCTGGTGGGTTTGGTGACTGGTGCTATCAGCCTGCGCACTTCCGGCATCGGTTTTATCATGATTACGCTGGCGTTCGCTCAGATGGGCTATTTCGTATTTGTCAGCCTCAAGCAGTATGGTGGCGACGACGGTACAACGATCTCTGCTACCAGCAAGTTCTTTGGCGCCGATCTGGGGCAGGTGGGTACGGTGTATTGGGTGGCGTTAAGCCTGCTTGCGCTGGTGCTTTGGTGGATGGCGCGTTTGCGTGTGGCGCCGTTCGGCATGGTACTGCGTGGTACGCGGCAGAATCCGCGCCGCATCAATGCGATCGGCTTGCGCAGCACGCGCTACCAGCTGGCGGCGTATGTGCTGTCTGCCGTGCTATGCGGTGTCGCCGGCATGCTGCTGGCCAATCTGACGGCTTTTGCCTCGCCATCAACCTTGACGTGGATGATCTCCGGCGACTTGATCGTGATGATTGTGCTTGGCGGCATAGGCACGGTGTACGGTCCGTTGATGGGGGCGCTGGCTTTCCTTGGCCTGGAGGAAGTGTTGAAGATGACGACCGAATACTGGATGGCTGTGTTCGGCCTGGCGATTGTTCTGATAGCGGTGTTGGGCAAAGCTGGCATTGCCGGGCTTCTCGATAGCTGGGGCGCGCGGCGGCCACGCCAGCGGCAAGTAAAACAGAAGGCGCCTGCCGTGGTGACTGCAGGAGAGGAAATATGAGCGCGCTTCGCACGTCCGAGCTGGTTAAACGCTACGGTGGCATTCTGGTCACCGACAATGTTTCGTTGGACATCCGTCCGGGTGAGCTACACGCCATCATCGGCCCGAATGGTGCTGGCAAGACCACGCTGATTAATCAGCTGTCGGGCGAGCTGGCCTCGAATAGCGGCGGCATCACCTTCAACGACGAAGACGTGACGGGTTTGCGGATAGACCAGCGTGCTCGTTGTGGCTTGCTGCGTTCCTATCAGATTACCTCGATCTTCGAGCAATTCACAGTCCGCGAAAATGTCACGCTGGCGGCGCTCGGCGCGCGCGAACACGGCTTCCGTTTCTGGCGGCCGCTGCTGGGCCGCCCCGATCTGGCGCGCCAGGCAGATGACGCGCTGGCCTCTTGCGGGCTGGCCGAACACGCGCAGGCGCTCGCTGGCAATCTCGCCTACGGCCAGCGCCGCCAGCTGGAGCTGGCCATGGCATTGGCGGCGCAGCCCAAGTTCTTGCTGTTGGACGAGCCGATGGCTGGCATGAGCGTGCAGGAGTCGCAGGCGGTAGTGGCGCTGCTTGCCAGTCTCAAGGGCAAGTATTCGATCCTGCTGATCGAGCATGACATGGATGCGGTGTTCACGCTGGCCGACCGTATCACGGTGCTGGTCTACGGCAAGGTGATTTTCACCGGCACGCCAGATGAAATTCGCCATCACCCCGAAGTCAAGACTGTCTACCTCGGAGAGGAGGGTATCGAAGCATGAGCACGCTACTGAATATCGATGGCTTGCAAGCCTCCTATGGCCACGCGCAAGCCTTGTTCGGCGTGTCGATGTCGGTCGAAGCTGGCCAGGTCGTCACACTGTTGGGCCGCAATGGCATGGGCCGCTCGACCACCATCAAGTGCCTGTTTGGACTATTGGCCGCCAAGGCCGGCAGCATTGCCTTCGGCGGACAGCCACTGGCGCGTATGGCATCGCACCAGATCGCGCGACTGGGGCTGGGCCTGGTGCCTGAAGGACGCCAGATTTTCCATAACTTGACGGTGGAGGAAAACCTGGTGGCGACCGCCCGCGCTCCACGCGGCTCCAACCAGCTGGCGCCATGGACCCTGCAACGCGTATATCGCTTCTTTCCGCGACTGCAGGAACGGCGCGCCAACCTTGGCTGGCAACTGTCCGGCGGCGAGCAGCAAATGCTGGCTATTGGCCGTGCGCTGATGACCAATCCGCGCCTGCTGGTGCTGGACGAAGCGACGGAGGGCCTCGCGCCCATCATCCGCACCGAGATATGGACCGCGTTGGCGGCGCTGAAGGAGGAAGGGCTGTCGCAAATCGTCATCGACAAGAACATTGGGGCGCTGCTGAAGTTGGCGGATCGCCACTACGTACTGGAGCGGGGCACAGTGGTGTGGGACGGGAACTCACAGCAGCTGCGCGCCGAACCGCAGATTATTCATCAATACCTGGGAGTTTAAAATGGCAGAACGCGTTCTCCACAATTATTTTCGCAGCTCTTCTGCGTACCGTGTACGTATCGCCCTTAATCTGAAGGGACTGGCATATGACTACGCCTCGGTCCACCTGAACCGCAATGGCGGCGAGCAGTTCGGCGCGCCATTCGTCGCACTCAATCCGCAGCGGCTGGTGCCGGTGCTGAGCGAACAGGGCATCAATATCAGTCAATCGCTGGCCATTATCGAATACTTGGACGAACAATACCCGCAGCACCCGTTGCTGCCGGGGTCGGCGGCAGATCGTGCTTACGTTCGTCAACTGTCCCTTGCGATGGCGTGCGATATCCACCCGCTCAGCAACCTGCGTGTGCTGAAATACATCTCTGGACCGATGGGGCAGACAGACGATGCCAAGCAAGCCTGGGTCGCACACTGGACCAAGGCTGGACTCGATGCGTTGGAGCAGGAACTGGCGCGCGCACAGCGGCGCGGTCGCTTCTGCTTCGGCGATACCCCGAGCATGGCGGATTGCTGCCTGGTTCCCCAATTGTTTAATGCGCTGCGCTTCAATATCGATCTTGCACCTTATCCGACGTTACTCTCAATCGATGCCGAGTGCCAGAAACTGGAAGCATTCGCACAAGCGCACCCCGCACGCCAGCCTGACGCCGAATAAGCGACGTCGAAGTAGTACCAAAATAGTACCAAAACATAATAATGGAGACAAAAATGAAAAATTCGATACAAGGCGCAGCCGCATTGCTGGCTGTCATGGCTGCAAGCAGCGCGATGGCGCAAAGCGCGGTGACGGTTTATGGCCTGCTGGACGAAGGACTGGTCTACACCACCAACGCCAATGCAGCAGGCGACTCCATTGTGAAAATGCCGGCATTGACGGGTTCATTCCCGTCGCGTATCGGCTTTCGCGGCACCGAAGACCTGGGCGGCGGCCTGCAGGCATTATTTACGCTGGAGGCCGGCCTGCTGGTCGATACGGGTGGCCTGAGCCAGGGCAATCGCTTGTTCGGCCGTCAGGCGTCGGTAGGGTTGAAAGGAAATTTCGGTACGGTGACCATCGGTCGCCAAGTCAACATGACCTTTATGGCATTGCTGAAGTCAGATGTCATGGGACCCAATTTGTTCTCGATCAGTAGTATCGATCCCTATATTCCGAATGCGCGCAGTGACAACGCTATCGGCTACTACGGTGGTTTCAACAACGTGGTGGTAGGGGCGACTTATAGTGCCGGACGCGACAGCTCGTCGGCCGGTGGCCCGGGTGCGACCAACTGTGCGGGCGAAGTGGCGGGCAACGTGAAGGCCTGCAGGCAAGTGACCGGCTTGCTTGGGTACGAAACCCCTTCATACGGTTTCAACGTCGCATACGACATCATGTACGGCAATACCGGCGCCGCCAACGGACTCACCAGCAGCGACAACAGCGACAAACGCCTGATGCTCAATGGTTACTTCAAGACCGGGGAGGCCAAGATTGGCGGCGGCGTAATGGGTCGCACCACGCGTGCCGCCACGGGCCTGACCGAGTCCGATTTGTACTACTTGGGCGTCAGCTACCCATTGACCCCATTTGTCACCCTCGATACCCAGGTGGCGCGCCGCAATCAGAAAAGCAGCGACAACGACGCGACCATGTTGGTCGGCCGCCTGACCTACTACTTCTCGAAGCGTACCGCCGTGTACGCCGCGCTGGGACGCATGAAGAACGGCGGCACTTCTGCAGTGTCGCTGGATGCCGGCGGAACCGTGGGGGCAGGAAAGACGCAGAACGGCTTGATGAGCGGTCTGCGCCATACCTTCTAGCCGCGTGCGAAACCGTCAAACAAGGTCATGTACGTCGCGTTGAACGAGTCCAGTGCCTTGCGGGCCTGGACGTTCGGTGCGCCGTAGACAACCAGCGACTCGACGGAGACCAGCGACAGAAAACGCTCTGCATAGCCGCCGAAAGTGTGCTCGACGTGATCGACGAAAGCTTGAGAATCCCGGTAGCGTTCGTAAATGTGAACAGTACCTTGATCGTCGCTGACGGCATATTGGTAGGCAAGCGTGCCGGGTTCTTTACTGCTGGCCGCGACGATGTCGGCAACCAGATTCTTGAACGCGTCGAACTTGCCTGGCTGAACCTTCAGAGTGAACAGCCAGAACAGGTCGTCAGCCATACAGTTTGCCAGCGCCGGCCCAATCAGACGGTTTTACGTCCTCAAACACGACGTAAATGTAGCTGGCGTCAGTGCCGGTATGTTTGACGATGCTTTCGGTGATTTCGGCAGCAACCACTGCCTTGGTTTTGGCTTCCTTGCCTTCAAACCAGGTAACTCGTACGACAGGCATAATATTCTCCAGGTGAGTAAAGGTTGTAGCTTAAAGTGATTGTGGCTTCCGATAAACAGGCTCAAGATCGCCATAATGTAAACTTATTGTCTACAATGATGATCTATTTGTTGGTAATGGAGCTAGTATGATCACCATTGAGTCGCTTAGCGGTATCGCGACGTTTGTCGCTGCGGCGCGGGCGTCGAGTTTTACCGAGGCGGGAGAGCGCCTGGGGATTTCCAAGTCGGCTGTCGGCAAGGCGGTGTCGCGCCTTGAGGAGCGGTTGGGCGTAAAGTTATTCCATCGCACCACGCGCCGTCTATCGTTGACGGCAGACGGCGAGGCCTATTTCGCCGTCTGCGCGCAGGCGCTGGAAGAGATATCCGAAGCCGAGGGTAATTTGGGCAACCGCCTCATGGAGCCTGCTGGCAGGCTGAGGGTGGATATGCCGGCAGCTTTTGGCCGCAGTGTGATGATGCCGATCTTGCTGGAGGTAGGCAAGGCGTATCCAGCGTTGCAGTTGACGCTGACTTTCACTGACCACGTCATCGACCTGGTGGAGGAGGGCGTCGATCTGGCGATCCGCTTTGGGTCGCTGGAGGACTCCAGCGACCTGGTGGCCCGCAAGCTTACCAGCCATCGTTGGGTAATTTGCGCAACACCCGAATATTTGCGCAAGCATGGCACGCCACGCACGCCGGCCGATATCGCGGCGCACCGGTGTATCGTGGGATACCGGCGAGGCAGGCCGCTGGCCTGGCATCTGATTGATGATGGCGTAGCGACGCGATTTGCGCCGCCGCCGACGTATCAGATCAGTGATGGCGAGGCGATGATGGACGCGGCGTTGGCGGGCATGGGGCTATGCCAGATGCCGCTGGTGCTGTTTCGGCCGCACATCGAGGCCCTCCAGTTAGTGACGGTGCTCGATGCGTACACGACGCAAGACGTTGATGTTCATGCAGTGTGGCCACGCACTTCGCACCTGCGGCCCAAGGTGCGGCATTTGGTGGACAAGTTGTTAGCGTTGGCGCAGCAGGGGAAACTAGACTAAAAATAATTCATGGGGAGACACCGTGATGTTAGCAAGCGAAGCCGGATTAAGATTATCCGATCGGTACACCAAGGTCGCCACCCGGGATCTTGCCGAAGCGAGCCCGGCCATCGAAAAGCTGCAGGGCGCTTTTGTCGCCCGTCCCACGGCGACGCGCGCGGCAGGTGAGCAAGCAGTGCATGTGCGGGCCGCTGCCTGTGGCCATGTCGCGATCTCTACTTTCCAATTCGGGCGTTCGGTAGAGATCACCCCGCAGGGTTTGGCGGACGCAGTGCTGGTCACGACGGCGATTGCGGGCCGTGCCGGATTGGCGTCTAGCCGGGGAATATACGGTATCGAGTGCGGCGCAACTTTCGTTTCCCAGGAAGAGGATAGCCCGGTCTTCTTGTACGATCCCGATACCGAAGTATTGAAGCTGCGGTTTGAGCGCAGCCGCTTTGAAAAATTCAGCCTCAAGTTGCATGACCATATTCCCAGTGGCCGCTTGCGCTTCGATTACCCGATGTCGTCGCCGGACGCGAGCAATCGCTGGACATCTTTGTTGCGCTTCGTTGTGGCGACGCTGAACGCCTCTCCGTCAGCGATGGAAATGGCCAGCATGGAAGAGTTGCTGATGATGACGTTGTTGAGCGTCCAACCCAGCAACTATCATATAGAGCAGGTCGGCAAGACCTTCAAGGTATCACCTCGTCAGTTCAAGCAGGCAGTTGACTACATCAATCAGCACCTCGAATCTGATGTTCGGCTCAGTGACATTGCCGACGCGGCCTCCTGCAGCATCCGTTCATTGACGCGGACCTTTCAGCAAGCAAGTGACACCACGCCAATGCAGTATTTGCACGGCTTGCGTTTAAAGCGTGTTCACGCCGAACTGTTGCTTGCACAATCCCATGAAAAGACCATCGCGGATATTGCTTATTACTGGGGTTTTCGTCATTTAGGTGAGTTCAATCGAAAGTATCGCCAGGCTTTCGGCGTTACGCCATCGGAAACCCGCACGAACGCGCATTTTTGACAAAAGCTGGCCAGTATCCGTCAGAGCTGGCCACTTTCCGTAAGACGTAGATAGCCATTGCCTCTAATCTGTTTGAAGACCGGAGCCCCGTCAGAGGGCCGGACTTTAACCAGACTGGAGGAGACTATGTCGAGCAGGGATCAACAAGCGTCGCTGGAAGCAGCTTTTATCAAAGGGCGTATCGACCGGCGCGATTTCCTACGTTTCATGGGAGCTGCCGGCTTGTTCGGCGTTGGCGTAAGCGCGCTGGCGGACAATCTGGACACCATCCGCACGAATCAGGCGGAGCGTGGCAAGGCGCTGCTGGATGCCTATGACTACATTGTTTGTGGCTCGGGCAGCGCCGGTTGCGCGCTCGTCAATCGGCTTGCGGCCGATCCGAACGTGAAGATTTTGCTGATCGAGGCAGGCGACTGGGACACGGCGCCGTCGGTTTCAGATCCGCGCGTATGGTTCACCAACCTGGGCACGCCGCGTGATTGGGGCGATGTGGCTGAGCGCTCGGTGCACGTTAATAACCGCGCAATTCCTGAACACATGGGCCGTGGTCGGTGGCGGCAGCAGCATCAACGCCACCATTTGGGCGCGGCCATTCAAGAAGAACCTGGATGACTGGGTGGCGGTGACCGGCGACCAGGATTGGAGCTACGAACATGCTTTAGGCATCTATCGTCGCCTGGAAAACTGGCAGGGCAAACCGGACGCGCATTATCGCGGCCAAGGCGGCCCAGTCTGGTGCCAGCCGGCACATGATCCTGCGCCGATTGCGCCGGCCATGCTGCAGGCGTGTGCTGCACTGGGGCTGCCGGTGCTCGATGACCTGAACGGAGCGCGCGAGGAACGTGAGTCGGGCTTTGCGCTGATGAACCATATCATCAAGGATGGCCAACGCCACAGCATGGCGCAGGCCTATCTGTATCCCGTGCTGGGTCAGAAGAACGTCACATTGCTGGTCAACACGCATATTGACCGGCTGAGTCTGAGCGGCAATGAGGTGACTGGTGTGGAAATCACGCGCGATGGCAAGCCAGTAAAAGTGAAGGTTAACCGCGAAGTCATTTTGTCTACTGGGGCCATCAATACACCCAAGCTGCTGATGTTGAGCGGCATCGGCGATCAGCAAGAACTGAAACGTCATGGCATCAAGACAGTGATGCACGCGCCGGAAGTGGGGAAGAATTTCCAGGACCATATTCTGCATGGCGGATGCCTGTGGGAATCCAACTCGCCTGGTGATTTGCGCAACAGCGGTGCCGAAGTGTCCGGTTTCATGCAAAGTAATAGCCAGCGCCAGGGCGCGCCGGATCTTAATTTGGTGCAGATCGAGCTGCCTTATGCCAGTGAGGTAATCGCAAAAACCTACAACCCACCCGGCAACAGCTGGGCTTTATGCGCCGGGCTGGTGCAACCGAAAAGCCGCGGTCATATCGCGTTGCGGTCAAATAAGGTCAGTGATCGTCCGCTGGTGCATGCCAATTTCCTCAGCCACGAAGATGACATCAAGGCGCTCGCGGTGGGTATCGAAATGTGCCGCGACATTGGCAATGCGGGGCCGTTGCGGCAACTCTCCAAGCGTGAAGTCGCACCGAACAAGCAGCTCACCGGCAAGGAAATGACCGATTTCATCCGCAACGGCGCGACAACTTACTTCCACGAAAGCGGCAGCTGCCGCATGGGCAAGGACGATAGCGCTGTGGTCGATAGCAAGCTGCGCGTGAACGGCATCAAGCGATTGCGTATCGCCGATAGCTCAATCATGCCGCAAATCGTCTCCGTCGCCACGATGGCAACGTGCGTGCTGATTGGTGAGCGGATGGCCGAAATTCTGAAGGCAGAAGCCTGATTTTTACATCAAAGGAGAATAGTATGGAAACCAAACTGATTATCGATAACCAGCACGTCCCGGCTTCCGGTGGCGCTACCTATGCGCGGATTAGCCCTACGTCCGGTCAGAGTGTCACGGTGGCTGCTGCCGCTTCTGTGGATGATGCCGTCAAGGCTGCAACGTCGGCCGGCCTGGCCTTTAAAAGCTGGTCGTTGACCACCCCTACCGAACGTCGCCGCATCCTGTTGAAGGCAGCAGATGTACTGGAGGCCAAGATGCCTGAATTCATCAAGGCAATGGCGAACGAGGTCGGCGCATCGGAATTGTGGAGCGGCTTCAACGTCATGCTGGCAGCCAATCTGTTCCGCGAGGCGGCCGGACTGGCCACGCAGATCCAAGGTGAGACCATCCCCACCGATAAACCCGGCACGCTGTCGATGACGGTGCGCCAGCCGGTCGGCGTGGTGCTCAGCATCGTGCCGTGGAATGGCCCTGTCGTGTTGGCGGCGCGCGCCATTGCTTATCCTCTGGTGTGCGGTAACACCGTGGTATTGCGTGCGTCGGAAGCGAGTCCCCGCACCCATCAACTGGTGGTCGAGGCGCTGCTGGAAGCAGGTTTGCCTCCCGGCGCGCTCAATTTCCTCACTAACGCACCAGCCGACGCACCTGAAGTCATCGACGCACTGATTGCCCATCCGGCAATACGCCGCATCAACTTCACCGGCTCGACCAAGGTCGGTCGTATCATCGCGCAAAAAGCTGCGACCCAACTAAAACGCTGCCTGCTGGAGCTGGGCGGCAAGGCGCCATTGGTGGTGCTGGACGACGCCAATGTCGATGCGGCTGTGAGGGCAGCAGTGTTTGGCTCGTTCCTGTATCAGGGCCAGATCTGCATGTCCACCGAACGCCTGGTGGTGGACGCGGCGGTGGCCGACGAATTCGTGAGCAAATACGCTGCCCGCGCCAAGGAGTTGCCGGCCGGCGATCCGGCCACGACCGCAGGTTGCGTGATTGGCCCCATGGTCAGCAACGAGAACGGTGCACGCCTGAATGCACTAATCGACGATGCCGTGAGCAAGGGAGCCAAACTGGTGTGCGGCGGCCATGCAGACGGCGCCGTGATGCCAGCCACGATCCTGGACCATGTGACGCCAGAAATGCGTATTTATGACGAAGAAACCTTCGGTCCGATCACGACAGTGGTGCGAGTGCAAGGGGTGGAAGAGGCCGTTCGCGTAGCTAACGACACCGCTTACGGCTTATCTGCCGGCGTATTCGGCCACGATGTCCATCGTGCCTTGATGGTGGCCCTGCGGATAGACGCCGGTTGTGTGCATGTGAATGGGGCGACTGTACAAAACGAGGCGCAATCGCCGTATGGCGGGATGAAACACAGCGGCTACGGCAAGTTCGACGGCCGCGCCGTGATCGACGAATTCACCGACCTCAAGTGGATCACCATCGAACCGGAAAATCAGCAATACCCATTCTGATAAAAAGAACAGAGGAGACAACAGCATGAACAACAATCAGAGTGCGAGTGCGCTGCTGCATGCGGCGGTGATCGCTGGCGCCGCCCTGTGTGGACAAGCGGCTGCCACCGAAGGCGGGGGCAGCATCTATCCTAATGGCGTCGAGAACTTCCTGGTCGGCGCCATGCCACCGCCCGGGTTCTATCCGCTGGTGTATGCGACCAGCTATCATGCAACCGAGCTGCGCGATGATCGTGGCAACGACATCGCTGCAGCCATCGGAGGCTTTAAAGCGGATGTCGCCGGGGTCATCCCGCGCTTCATCTGGGTGACTGGTCAAAAGGTACTGGGTGGCCAACTTGCCGTGCATGCGATTGTTCCGTTGCTGAATGTGGACGTGCGGGTGGGGGCCAACCGTAGCCGCAACACCGGCATCGGCGATATCAATCTGGCGGCGGCGCTGGGTTACCATGTATCACCTGAACTGCATTATGTGGTGGCACTCGAAACCAACGCTCCTACAGGTCGATATGATCGGAGTGACGTTGCTAATATTGGCCGCAATTACTGGAATATCGAACCGTTGATTGCCGTATCTTACATCCAGCCTAAAGGGCTGAATGCGGATATTAAATTGATGTACGATTACAATTTCCGCAACAATGATACCGACTACAAATCCGGCCAGGAGCTGCACGCGGACTACGCCTTGGGTTGGGGGCTGGGCAAAGGCTTCGTTGCAGGAGTGAGCGGCTACATCTACCGTCAAATAACGGATGACAAGGTGGCTGGCCACGCGGTGGCAGGCGGCAATCGTGGGCGTGCTTTTGCCATCGGCCCGTCGCTGCGCTACCAGAACGACAAGGGTTGGATGTTCACCGCGAAATATGAAAAGCAGTATGACGTGCGTAACCGTTCGTCTGGGGGCGCTTTCTGGATCAAGACCCTCATTGCGCTGTAAGCTTCCGCCGTCCTCACAGCTGGCAGCGACGCTTTTCGCTGCCAGCTGCACGCTTACTTGGACTGCTGCTTGTTGAATGAGCAATTAATTCGCTAATATGAAGGATCTGGCCTGGCATCAGGAGGGGCTATGAATAGACATATGAATTCCGATCAGTTTGGTTTGTTGAGGAAGGCCGATAAGTCAGCCGTAAATTTCAATGGATTTTTGAAGGCGAGGAAGTGGTCGCCTTGTTCCTCGGCCGTGTACACATGCAGCTCGCTGTTCGCAATGACGGAGTGGATCCAACGCTGCCCCCTCAGTGAATCGCTGTAGACGCCGGTGAAGATGGCGGTCGGCACGTCCACACGCTTGCTGATGACGTCGCGCCAGTCATTGGTGACGTGGTCAAACATGACGCGCTTCAAATCATCGATGTTGTTTTTCACGACGGCTTGCGCGAAGCTCTCCGAATTCTGGAAGTACGGCGAGTCCATCAGCGTGGCGCGTTGGAACGCCTGGCTGTTGACGATCATCTTATTCGGCGCCTTGTCGGAAGTGAACGAGTCGATCATGCGTTCCGCATCGCTGGTGATGGCGCCGGCGTCCTCGCGTTCCTTTTCGGTCCAGTCGGCGTGGCTGTAAATCGATGGCGGCTCGTCGATGAACACCACCTTGTTGATGCTTTTGGTGCCATAGAGGTCGATGTAGCTCCATAGCACCGAAGCGCCCATGGACCAGCCGCAGTAATCGGCTTTTTTCAGGCCGAGATGGTCATTCAGTTCCTTTAAGTCGGTGGCGAAGCGCGAGATGCGCGAGCCGTAGTCGACATGCTGCGATAGCCCCTGATTACGCGGGTCCAGTACATAAACGTGGTACTGCTTGCTGAGTAAGTACATGACGTTGAAATACTCGGCGCCGTTGGCCGACCAACCGGGAATGAAGACCAACGGTTTGCCTTTACCGGCTTCCCAGTACGCCAGCTTGACACCGTCGCTGGTCGTGAAGTGATTGATCTGCAAATCCTTGAAGTCCGACAGCTTGGACGGCAAGCCCTCGATCTTGTTAGGGAAAGTGAAGTCCTTGCCTAGTACTGTGACGGCTGGGGCTGCGCTGGCAAGAACGCTACAGAGCAGCAGGCTGAGGCCGCCAACGGCCAGACGGAAAAGATGTCGCATATTTATGATTTTAAGTGTGTGAAGCCCCCAGTCTGAACTCTAAACGAGAAGAGATAAATATCGAATAAAATTGGTCACTTGAAATGGGGTGTTTCTAATGGATAGATTGTTGAGCATGGCGGTGTTTGCCAAGGCAGTGGAACTGGGTTCCTTTTCGTCTGCCGCCGAGGTGTTTCGCATGTCGCCACAACTGGTCGGCAAGCATGTGCATATGCTGGAGCAGCACCTGGGAGTACGTCTGCTCAACCGCACGACGCGACGGCAGCGTCTCACTGAGATCGGCGCCAGCTATTACGCGAAAGTGAAGCTGATTCTGTCGGAAGTGGAGTCCGCCGAAGGTTTGGCAGCAGAAAGCAAGGCCAGGCCCAGCGGGCGCTTACGCATCAACGCTCCGGTCAGCTTCGGCATTCATGCGCTGATGCCGCGCCTGACCGAGTACATGGACACCTATCCGGAGGTACAAGTCGAAGTGTCGCTGGTCAACCGCTATGTCGACGCGCTGGAGGAGGGGGCAGACGCAGTGTTTCGCGTTGGCGAATTGCCCGACAGCAGCCGCATTGCGCGTCGCTTGGCACCATACCGGCTGATCCTGTGCGCCGCGCCGGGCTATCTGAAGGCGCACGCGCCGATCAAATCACCATTGGACCTGGTCAGTCATGAATGTCTGGGATTCGCCTACACGGAGTTGCGCACACACTGGAGTTTTGACGGACCGGAAGGGTTGATGACTGTACCCGTTACAGACCGTTTGATGATCGACAGCGGCGAGGCGCTGTTGATGGCCGCGCGTGCCGGCATGGGGCTGTTGCTGCAGCCTGCTGAACTGGTCGAGCCGGAAATCGATGCTGGCCGGTTGGTGCGCGTGCTGCCAAAGTATCACCCACCGACCCGGCCGCTCCATCTGCTGTATGCGCCGGATCGGCAGATGATCCCCAAACTGCGCAGTTTCATTGAATTTGCTGTCGCCGCGTTTGGTACGCGCAAGGGCTCAGGTTAGCTCTCCTGCGCAGCGGCCAGAAAGTCCACAAAGGTGCGCACCTTGGCCGACAGATGTTTGCGGCTGGGGTAGACCGCGTATACGCCGAGTTCCGCCGATTGCCATCCCGGCAGCAGCTGTATCAGGCGACCAGCCGCAAGGTCCTCATCGACAATAAAGTGTGGTTGGAACAGGATGCCGGCGCCACTCAATGCCGCCAGCCGAATGATGTCACCGTTGTCTGCGCGAATGGGGCCGCTTATCGGAACGATCAGAGAGCCATCTGGCGTTTCAAAGCGCCAGTCGGAGCCGCTACCTGTCAGTGTATAGCCAAGGCAAGCATGCCGCTTCAGTTCTTCAGGGTTTTGCGGCGCGCCGTGTTGCGCCACGTAGGCAGGACTGGCACAAACAATACTGCGTACGCCACCGATCTTGCGGGCGATGAGATCTGACTGGGCCATCGCGCCGATGCGGATCGCCAAATCGAACCCATCTTCGATCAGGTCCACCTTCCGATCGCTCAGCGAGATATCGAGTTGCACCTGCGGGTAGGCTCGCGCGTAATCACCAATGAGGGATGCCAGGCGATGCTGCCCATAGGAAAGCGGGATCGTCACCCTCAACACACCTTGAGGCATGCGCGTCATTTGGCCAGCTACCTGCTCGGCTTCTTCCACATCATGCATGATCTGCGTACTGCGCTCATAGAACTCGCGGCCGGTCTCGGTCAGGCTCAAGCGGCGGGTGGTGCGGTTCAGTAGCCGTGTACCCAAGTGTTCTTCGAGTTTCTGAATTTGCTTCGAGGCCATCGCCCTGGAAATCTCCAGCTTCTCGGCGGCCGCCGCAAAACTGCCACCATCAACCACCGCAACATACATTCGCATAGAAGAAAACAGATCCATAGCCTACCATTGTCAATCAAATAGAAATAGTCTAGTCACTGTGCGACCATTTATCAACCTTTTAAACCCGTTTAAGATGGCCCCATCTTTTCAATCGAGGTGCACCATGTCTCCGCTACCCACCATTTTTGTCTCCCACGGATCGCCCATGCTGGCATTGCAGGATAGTCCTGCACGACGCTTCCTGCAGGGCTTGGCCGAGAGCCTGCCGCGGCCGAAAGCCATCGTCGTATTTTCTGCGCACTGGGAAACCATCGGAGCGCCTGAGGTATCGCTGGCCGAGCAGCCCGCCACGATTCACGATTTTGGCGGCTTTCCTAAAGCTTTGTTCGATATTCAATACCATGCCGCCGGCGCGCCTGAAATCGCTGAACAGGCCGCGGCATTGTTCGAGGCGGCCGGCATTCCCGTTGGTCGCAGCGCGCAGCGCGGGTTGGACCACGGTTGCTGGGTCCCGTTGAGCCTGATTTATCCTGAGGCCGAGGTCCCAGTGATGCAGATTTCGCTGGTGCGTGGTGCCGGTGCTGCGGCGCATGAAATGCTGGGTCGGGCGCTGGCGCAATTGCGTCACGAGGGCGTGCTGGTGATTGGTTCTGGCTCGCTGACGCATAACTTGTATGAGTTCCGTGGCCAGGCGGTTGATGCGCCGGCGCCAGCTTGGGTTCGAGAATTCGAAGTATGGATGCGCGAGCGGCTGGAAGCGGGCGATCACGATGCTCTGCTTGACTACCGGAAGCGCGCACCGTCGGCCGTATAAAATCATCCGAGTGAGGAACATTTGCTACCGCTATTTGTCGCGATGGGCGCGGCCGGCTCCGGCGCCAAGGCGCAACTGCTGCACTCCAGCATAGAACACGGTGTGCTGGCGATGGACGCGTACGCATTTAACTAAGAAAGGAATCAAGATGACGGACAAACTGAACGAAACGCTGATCGAGCCTATATCCGGATTAACCTATCGGGTGCGTCCCGGTGAAAGCGGGGAGGGCAAGGCGCCATGTCTGATTTTGCTGCACGGCGTAGGCGCTAATGAGCTTGGTTTTATCGAGATGGCGAAGCATTTGGACCCACGCCTGACGGTGGTGCTGGCACGTGGGCCGCTGGAATTCGGGGTGATGCAGTTTGGCTGGTTCCAGGTGCATTTCACCAATAGTGGACCCTCCATCAATCCAATGCAAGCCAACCAGGCGCGCCAGAAACTACTGAGCTTTATCGGGCAGCTGCCGCAACAGCATGAGATCGATCCGGCGCGTATCTGGATCGCCGGTTTTAGCCAAGGTGGCATTATGAGCGCCAGCGTTGGCCTGACGGCGCCGGAAAAGATCGTCGGCTTTGGTCTTTTCAGTGGCAGGATAATGCCGGAAGTGCTGCCTTTGGTCCAGCCTGGACCAGCATTGCAGAAGGTGCGGGCTTTCGTCAGCCACGGCGTGCAGGATGACAAACTGGGCATTCACTTCGCCCGCAACGCCAAGCAAGTGCTCGACGGCTATAAAGTGCCGCTGCAATACCATGAGTATCAGGCCAGCCACACGCTGAACGTGGCCATGGTGGATGATTTCAAACTGTGGCTGGCGCCTCAAATTTAATTTGAAACCTCATCCAACTCTAACGCGGCTTAGTTGGATTGATTGTTTACTTGAAAGTATTTGCCTAAGCAAGTAATATTCGCTTTATCCATAGGAGTGAGTATGCAGCAGGGTGGCGAAATTGGTATTGATTATCTGATCAGCGGAGGCTTGGGTAGCATGATCAATTCTCTGCGCAACGTCATATTCGCTACGCTTGAGACGGAACTGGCGTCGTTGGAGCTAACTTCGGCCCAGTTCATTGTTGTCATTGCAGCCATGCGGGGCCGTGCGCGCACTGTCAATGAGTTCTGCGCCTTTGCCGGTATTGAAGCGGGGCCGATGTCCCGCCTATTGGACCGCCTGGAGGCAAAAGGCATTGTCCGGCGCGTGCGCGATGACATTGACCGCCGGCAGGTACTGGTCGAGCTTACTGAGAAAGGGCATCATTTGTCGCCCCAGATCATGCCGCTGATCGCCAAGGTCTACACACGTTTTCTCACTGACTTTTCGGTCGACGAAGCTTTACTGTTGCAGTCGCTGTTGCAGCGCCTGTTGGACAACGCCGACAAACCCTGATTTTTTTTGCCTTTATATTTGCCTAAGCAAAGAGTTGTTTATATGAAATTTTTCTACAGGTGCAGCTTATCACTGGGCTTTATGTTGCTCATGGCTGGCTGTGCCGCCCCGGACCTGGGACCGCTCGCCAAGCTGCATGGCGCAGATGAACTTCAGGCCAAGGCAAGCATGGGCAAGTTGACACTGTCTCCGGTGGCCTGGCCCACCGAAAAATGGTGGGAGCGCTATGGCGATCTTCAGTTGAATACCTTGATGGAAGAGGCGCTTAAGCGCAGTCCATCGCTGAAAATGGCGCAGGCGCGCGTGCGCCAGGCAGAAGCAATTGCCGGCCGCGCGGAAGCGGCCAGAGCGCCACAGACGGGATTTGCCGATAGAAATAATCGCCAGTTGTTCAGCGGCCACGGCACCACGCCACCGCCGGTCGCGGGGCAATGGAAGTGGGTCAATGAGGCGACGCTGAATGGCGCCTACGAGTTCGACTTCTGGGGCAAGAATCAATCGGCGATTGAGGCGGCGGTGGGCATGACGCATGCGGTTGAAGTGGATGCTTATGCCTCCCGGTTGGTGCTTGTCACCAATATATTGCGCAGCTACGTACGCCTGCAGACGGCGCATCAGCAGCTCGACATTGCCACCGCTACATTGAAGCAACGGCAGCGAATTCTGGAGCTGATTCAGCAGCGGGTGCGCGCGCGCATTGATTCGGCGGTCGACCTAAAGCAGGCAGAGTCGCTGGTCCCAACGGCCAAGGTACAGATTGCGCAAATTAACGAATCGATAGAACTAAGCAAGGCCGAGCTGGGAGCTTTGTCAGGCCAGGGCCCGGATCGCGGCATGGCATTGATGCGTCCTACGATGCATGAAGCGCGTGGAACGTTACTGCCGAGCGCCCTTCCAGCGGAGCTGATCGGTCGTCGGCCAGATATTGTCGCACAGCGTTGGCGCGTTGAGGCTGCAAGCAAGGAGATCATCAATGCGAAAGCGCAGTTCTATCCCAACATCAGTCTGACTGCATTGATAGGGATGCAGAGCCTGGGGTTCCCTAATTTTAATGATGCGGCCAGCCGTATCACCGGGATCGGGCCGGCGCTCAGCCTGCCTATCTTCGACGGTGGCCGGTTGAAAAGTAACCTGGCCGGCAGGAATGCCGAATACGACTACGCCGTTGAACAATACAACGCTACCGTGATTGACGCGGTACGCGATGTGGTGAGCCAACTGGTATCACTACGCGGTATTGAGGAGCAGCGCGCCATGCAGCAGGAAGCGGTGACTGCCGCTGATGAAGCCTACGGCCTGGCGCTGCAACGATATCGCAGTGGCGTCGGTAATTACCTGCAGGTATTGGCGGCCGAATTGCAAAAGCTGGCCAGCGAGCGCCAGCAATCCGACCTTGATATGCGAGCTATCGAACTGGACATCGGCCTGGCACGCTCGCTCGGCGGCGGCTTTGCTCCGCAGAACTGAATCTGGAATGACTTTGAGAAAGATTTTTGAATGAATGCACACCCAACTCAAGCTGCTGGGGCAACTCAACATGCGTCCAGCGAAAAGCGCCGACGTACCTTGCTGACCCTCGCCATGATTGGCGCGCTCGTGGTCGGTGGCGGCTATGCGCTCTACTGGTCGCACGTGACGCAGCAGGAGGAAACAACGGAGGATGCCTATGTTGAAGGCAACATCGTTCAGGTCACCTCCCAAGTTGCCGGTACGGTGGTTGCCATCGGCGCCGATAATACCGATCGCGTTAGCGCTGGCCAGTCGTTGGTCAGGCTCAATCCGCTTGATGCGCAATTGGCGCTGGAACGTAGCGAGGCGATGCTCGCCAAGACCGTACGGCAGGTTCGGAGCCAATACGCGGTGGCGTCCCAGATGCGCGCGATTGTGGAGCTGCGGCGCTCTGAACTGAGAAAGGTACAGGCCGACATGGATCGCCGTAGTGGACTGCTGCACTCTGGCGCGGTGTCAGGTGAGGATCTGGAGCATGCCAGCGAGGCCGTCAGTACAGCCTCAGCGGCATTGAAATCGGCCGAGCAGCAGTATGCTGCGAATCAAGCATATGTGGACGGCACCACTGTGGCGACCCACCCCGACGTGTTGAGTGTTTCGGCCCAGGTTAAGGATGCCTACATCGGTGCAGCTCGCGCCGTGGTGCCTGCGCCAGTGGGGGGCATTGTGGCCCGGCGCAATGTCCAGGTGGGACAGCGTGTGGCGGCAGGGGTATCGATGATGTCGATTATTCCGTTGGAAAGCCTGTGGGTGACGGCCAACTTCAAGGAATCTCAGTTGCGCTATATTCACACCGGTCAGCCAGTCATAATGACGGCCGATGCTTACGGCCGCCAAGTCAAGTATCGGGGTAAAGTGATTGGCCAGGAGGCTGGCACTGGTAGTGCTTTTTCCTTGATGCCGGCGCAGAATGCCACTGGAAACTGGATCAAAGTAGTACAGCGGCTGCCGGTACGCATTGCCCTGGATCCGAATGAAGTGCGCAAAAATCCGCTACAGCTGGGTTTGTCGATGCGGGTAAGTATCGATACCAGCAAGCGCGATGGCACGCCGTTCGCGTTGGCCGGCAATCCCGCTCATGCTTATGAAACGGAGGTGTTTGCTCAAGAGGGAAAAGACGCGGCGGCACTCGTTACGCGGATCATCGCCATGAACATGGCCGGTAGTTCGGTCGCTAGCGCGAACTAGGGGTGCGATCATGCAGAATATGCCGCGCTATCCGCAGTTGCTGCTGTTTACCATCTTTACGCTGACGGCGATTGAGTATTTACAGAGCGGGATGATCGCTTTTGGCGCTGGTCCCATCATGGGCGAGATCGGTGCGGCTCCCGAGGAGTTTAGCCTGATCAGCGCCGTCTATGCGTGCGTCGCAATCGCGGCGATCGCCAAACAGCGGTGGTTTGCCGAGCGCTTGGGCTGGCGCCGGTTTGTTGTGTTGTCTCTGGCCTTTTTCATGGTCGGCGCAGCGGTGTGTGCGCAGTCCACTACCTATCTCCAATTCATGGCTGGCCGGATCTGCATGGCAATCGGTGGCGGTACCCTGATGACGTCTGCGCGCGTGCTGGTGAATTTGTTTCCACCGAGCCCATCGCGTTTCACCGGTATCCGGTATTTCGCCACCGCCCTGGCGGTCGGCAGTGCCAGCGCGCCGTTGCTGTCTTCGCTGGCCATTTCACATGACAGCTGGCGTTGGATTTTCGGCATTTTGATGGTACTGGCTGCCATCGCGGCACTACTATCATTGGTCTGTCTGCCGGTAGAAACGCCGGCGCGAGAATTGCATACCGAATCCCATCCGGTTTTATTGATGGTACTGATCGTAGCCACCTTCGTCGTGCTATATGCCCTGCAGCGGTCCTACTACGATTTTTACGGCGACTTTACGATGCTGGCCTCTGCCGGTGTATTGGGGCTGATGGCGTTGGTGTACTTTCTCCACGCCATGCATGCACATAAACGTACCTTGCTCGACATTCGTAGTTTGCATAACAAGCGTTACTGGAGTGGCGTGGCGCTTTTTACTGGCTGCTATGCGCTGATGGCGGCAACCAACTACATGTTGCCTGCCCTGTTGCAGCGCGGTTTGGGCTTTCCGTGGGCGGTGATCGGCCGGGTGCAAGCCACAGGCCTTGCGGCAACTGTACTGACCTGGATGGTCATGGCGATTATTCTGCCCAAAAAACCAGCGGCCAAAAAATACTATCTGCTTGGTTTCACCGCCTTGGCAATTTTTGGCTGGCGTATCGCCAACTTCAGTCCTAGCGCTAATCTATGGACCGACTTCGTTCCAGCGCTCGCTGCCTATGGCGTGTTTGTAATGCTGGTATTGGCAACGACCGCCATGCATACGTTCCGTGAGGTACAGCATCACGAAACAGTATTTTCACATGCTCAGCAGGTAAAGAATATGCTGGCGCAATTCGGCGCTAGCCTGGGCATCTCACTCGCGACGTTGGGATTGCAAACTCGCACAGCAATGCACTACTCTGCAATGAACACGCACTTCGTCGCGGGTGATCCACTGTATGAACAGTCCCTGCGCCAGCTGAGTGAGGCGTATGCGCTGACGGGCTCGGCCCAATCCGCCGCGCTGGCCTCCGCTGGACTGGCACAGTCGCTCACGCAGCAGGTGACTTTGCTGGCGACGCTGGACTATTTCTGGATCGTTGCCGCCGTTGGTATTGTCGGCGCGGCCGTGATGTTGGTGCAGCGCGTACTTAAATAGTCAGCTCAGTCGCACTTCAGGGCGAATGCATGAACGGTCAGGCTTTCAAAGGGTTGTGCTTGTGCAGGGAAACCGATGTTTATTCTTGAACATTGGCAACTTGCTCAAGCAAGTCATGTGTGTGATTGGGTGTATCGGTGTCATTTGGCTAGCAGTACCTTGATTGGTGAGCGACAATTATCTTGGCCGGTAGACGACAACTATCTTGGCCGGTTTATCACCTGAAACCGGTCCGGTGCGGAAGCGAGGTTTACAGTTGTTTCATTCAGCATGGAGCTGG